>JANMZB010000333.1:0-2644 GCA_031382725.1 Sphingobacteriaceae bacterium
AGTTCAGCATGACAACAAGGTTGGATTTCGTCAGCATTACTACCATTGGGGTTAATTCTAACGCTTTGTCCTCCCGAACTTGTTTCGGGATCTCGCACTAGAATAATTTAAGTACGTGTGAGATGCTGAAACGAGTTCAGCATGACAACAAACCGCGATTTACGTCAGCCTGACTGCTTAAACTCTGCCGGTATAAGTTGATGGAGTGATTTTTTTAATTTCCTCTTTAACAATTTCCGAAACGTCCAACGTGTTTACAAATTCCGAAATCGTGGCAGCACTTATCTTCTGATTCGTCCGTGTTAATTCTTTTAATGCTTCGTAAGGATTGGGATAAGCTTCACGGCGCAGTATGGTTTGGATGCCTTCGGCTACTACGGCCCAATTGTCTTCCAAATCTTGTGCTATTGTTGCTTCGTTAAGTAATAACTTTTCTAAACCCCTTTGCGTTGACTTTATCGCGATTAATGTATGTGCTACGGGTACCCCAATATTTCTCAGAACGGTAGAATCGGTCAAATCGCGTTGCAATCTTGATACCGGAAGTTTAGCAGCCAGGTGCTCAAACATCGCGTTAGCTAAACCAATGTTGCCTTCTGAATTTTCGAAATCGATAGGATTTACTTTATGAGGCATTGCTGATGAACCCACTTCGCCTGCCTTAATTTTCTGGCGGAAATAGTTCATTGAAATGTAGGTCCACATATCCCTGTCGATGTCGAGGATGATGTTGTTGATTCTTTTTAAAGCATCGCATTGAGCGGCAAAATTATCGTAGTGCTCAATTTGGGTAGTGTACTGCGAGCGATTCAAGCCAAGTTTATTATTTACAAAGTTATTGGCGAAAGCTGTCCAGTCTATCTGCGGATAGGCGACAGTATGAGCGTTAAAATTACCTGTCGCACCGCCAAACTTAGCCGAATATGGAATAGTCTGAAGTTGAGCTAGCTGCGCTTCAAGGCGTTCAATATAAACACGGATTTCTTTTCCCAAACGGGTAGGAGAGGCCGGTTGCCCATGTGTATGGGCAAGCATTGCAATTGACTCCCACTCGTTTGCACGTGCTTTTAAATTTTCAATTAACTCGGTTATTGCCGGAAGATAAACCTCTTGAACAGCCAATTTAAATGAATGTGGAATAGAGGTATTATTGATATCCTGGGAAGTAAGTCCGAAGTGAATAAACTCCTTGAATTCTCCAAGATTCAGTTTATCGAATTCTTCCTTGATAAAGTATTCTACTGCTTTTACATCATGGTTGGTTATGCTTTCAATATCTTTTATCCGTTGAGCATGCTGCTCCGTAAAGTTGTTATATATCGTCCTTAAAGCTTTATAATTATCTTTTGAAAACTCCCTTAATTGTGGAAGGGGCAATTCGCATAACGCAATAAAATATTCTATTTCTACATAAACCCGGTATTCGATCAAGGCTGCCTCAGAAAAATAGGCGGCTAGTGCTCCGGTTGTTTTCCGGTAACGACCATCAATCGGGGAAATAGCATTTAAAGGCGATAAACTCATAAAACTCAAAATTTGGCGCAATTTACGTTTTTCCGACTTACCAGAATAGGAAGCATTAATTTAACAAAATTTTGACACTATGGAAACTTTGTTATTTAAAAAAGTTTCCATAGTTTTGGCGGTGTTAAGTTGTAAAGATAATAAATGGAGCTAAGGGAAAGAATATTAACAGAAGCAGATGAGTTGTTTTGCAAGTTCGGCGTAAAGAGAATTACGATGGATGATGTTGCGAAGCAACTGGGAATGTCCAAAAAAACCATTTACCAGCATTTCAAGGATAAGAATGAACTAGTGTATGTCTTAATGCAAACTAAGCTTGATATACAGATGGAATCAATGGACGCACAGGCTGTTCTTGCTGCTAATGCTGTGCAAGAAGTTTTTTTAGTTGTAACACATTTGCAGGAAATGCTCTCTAAAATGAACCCGATGTTATTCTATGATTTGCAGAAGTATCATCCGGAAGTGTGGACCTTATTCAAAAATTTCAGGTACTCCTATATGAAGGAATGCCTGCTTAAAAATTTAAAATGGGGAGTTGAAGAGGGCTTGTTTAGAGATAATCTACATTTTGAGATCATTGCTACAATGCGTATTGAACAGTGTGATATGGTATTTAATCAAATCGTTTTTCCGCCGGGTAAATTTATAATGTCGGAGGTGATGACGGAACTTACCGAGCATTATTTATACGGACTTTGCACATTAAAAGGACATAAATTAATCAATAAATACAAACAAATAACAGAAGAATAGAATATGAGATTTACCTTATCTATACTAATCATTCTCGGTTCAATCGTTGCTAAAGCACAAGAAATAGTGCCTGCAGAAAGAACGTTTCGTTTTAATCTTCAGGAATGTTTAGAGTACGCATATAAAAACAACGATTCGCTAAAGAATGCGCAGCTTGATATCGAGAGCGCGAAATATAGAGTAAAGGAAACTATTGGAATTGGGTTGCCGCAGGTAAATGGGACGGCGAGCTTTCAGGATTTCCTTAAGATACCAACTACATTAATCCCGGCAGAGTTCTTCGGAGGAACGCCAGGAACCTTCATTCCAGCACAGTTTGGAGTAAAGTACCAAAGCAGCGCAGGTGTTACTTTGAATCAATTGC
>JANMZB010000338.1:0-5593 GCA_031382725.1 Sphingobacteriaceae bacterium
ACTAAAACTCTTTGGCATTCAATCTGTAGGAGGACACGAGTCGGCTCATACTTCTGAGGAACTGCAATACTTGCTTGAACAGGGTAAAGAAAGTGGGGCTCTTAACCTTAATGAGCACGAGCTTATTAAGAATGTATTTGACTTTAATGAGCGAGTTGTAAAGCATATCATGGTTCCCAGAACCAAAATATCAGGCATCGAACAAACCACTCCGCCTCAGGAGTTTCTTGAAACTATCGTTAAAGAAGGTTATTCGCGTATGCCGATATACGACGAAACGATCGATAAGATAATTGGCGTAGTTCACGCAAAAGATATATTGCCGTTATTAGCACAGCAAAAAGAACTTGTATTAAAAGACCTGATACGAAAGCCATATCTCATTCCGGAAACGAAGAAAATTAATGATCTGTTAGCTGAATTTCAGTTAAGAAGAATTCAGATCGCCATTGTATTGGATGAGTTTGGTGGAACTGCCGGAATGGTAACGCTGGAAGATATTGTTGAGGAATTAGTTGGCGAGATACAGGATGAATATGATGAGGAGAAGCCAATTGTAGATAAAGTTTCTGAGTCGGAATTTATTGTTAATGCTTCCGCGACCATTTATGATGTGAACGAATATCTTCCGCACGATTTGCCTGAAGATGAGGATTATGATACTGTGGGAGGACTGGTTGGAGCATTATTTGGTAAAATTCCTGAGGTTGGTGAGTGTAAAGAGTTTTATGGCTACAACGTTACTGTCTTGAAAAAATCTGAACAAAACGTTGAGTCTGTGAAAATGGAATTGGTGATCAATGTGGAAGATGCTGTGGACAAACATTAAGGTGATATGCACCTGTTTTACACTCCGGATATCGATTGCGACACTTATCAGCTTAATGAGGAAGAAAGCAGGCATTGCAATAAAGTGTTGCGCCTTCAACAAGGTGATGCCGTCAATCTAATCGACGGGAGAGGCGGTTGGTATACTGCAGAGATTGTAGATTCTCATCCAAAGCATAGCTCACTTAAGGTCGTAGAATCTGTAAAAGAGCACTCTAAGCGCAACCATTACCTTCACATCGCGGTAGCACCAACCAAAAATATCGACCGGTTTGAATGGTTTCTTGAAAAGGCAACCGAGATTGGAATTGATGAAATTACCCCCATAATATGCGATCGGTCTGAACGCAAGGATGTAAAAACGGAAAGACTAAATAAAATTATTACCTCAGCCATAAAGCAATCGCTTAAAGCTTATCATCCAAAACTCAATGCACCCACACGTTTCGAGAAATTTCTGAACGTTAAAGACGGGGAAAAATTCATTGCACATTGTATCGAAGGAGAAAAAAAACCGTTATCAGATTTGATAAGCAAGAACGGCAAGTATATAATTCTGATTGGTCCTGAAGGCGATTTTTCTCCACTGGAAGTTGAACGTGCAATTGCAGACGGCTTTAAACCGATTACCTTAGGATCAAGTAGGTTAAGAACCGAAACCGCTGCTCTTGAAGCTTGTTTTGAAATAAACTTTTTAAACAGATGATCAGACTTTGGCTTTGGGGAGTACTAATTCTTGCGACAGTTTCATCCGCAACAGCGCCTACCTATAAACTAGGGAAGTTGAAATATAACGGAGGTGGGGATTGGTATGCGAATCGTACGGCGCTTGTAAATCTAATACAGTTTTGCAATAAAAATCTTGGAACTAATCTTCACAGAGAAGAAGCGATTGTAGAAGTTGGCAGTTCCGACTTATTTAATTTTCCATTCGTATACATGACCGGCCATGGAAACGTGTTATTTTCTGATCAGGAAGCTAAAAACCTGCGCAGCTATTTAACTGGAGGAGGTTTTCTTCATATTGATGATAATTACGGTATGGACAAATTCATCAGGCCGCAAATGAAAAAAGTTTTTCCTGAACTGGCATTCATTGAATTACCATCTAATCATCCTATCTACCAGCAAAAATTTAAAATGCCCGGGCTCCCTAAAATTCATGATCATGATGGTAAAAGGCAACAAGGATTAGCTTTAATTTATAAAGACCGGGTGGTGTGCTATTACAGTTTTGAAACAGATTTAGGAAATGGTTGGGAAGATGCCGGAACCTACGCTGAAGATTCTCCTGAAGCCAGGGAGAAGGCCCTAAAAATGGGAGCAAATCTAGTTCAATATGCTTTAACTCAATAGATATGAATACTGTAAAAGTTAACGATAGGCAATTTGAGTTGAAGGAAGAAAACGGCCTGCTGTTTTACAAAGGGCAAGAGATAAGTATTGACATCAAAAAGATTGATAAAGATTACTTCCACGCACTTTATAATAACAATTCATACAAAGTAGAGCTCATCGATTTTAATCGAGCCGAAAAGGTTTTAGAGTTGAAGATTAATTCTAAAAAATATTCGGTAAAAGTTACAGACCAATACGATGTGCTGCTTCATAAACTGGGCTTCGATAAGGCCTTAAGTCAAAAGATATCAGACCTGAAAGCTCCCATGCCTGGCTTGGTATTAAAAGTATTGATTAAGGATGGAGATCAGGTTTTTAAGGGTGACAACCTGATTATTCTGGAGGCCATGAAAATGGAAAATATCATCAAATCTCCAATTGATGGTACAATAAAAAATATCAGGATTCAGGAAGGCGACAAACTTGAAAAGAATCAGGTTATGATTGTGTTTTAATAGCTGCGAATATTAGTATTGCAATCAAATTGCGCCATAATAAAAAAGGGATATATGACAAGTCATATATCCCAAATATAATTTCTTACGGTTAAAACTATCTAATCTTTTTAGGAGCTTTAGATGCTGGTTGCGAGAATTGAGGTTTTCCTTTTGAACTTATTTCCGCTGAACCAACCATGCTCATCGCACATCTAAAACCAATTTCTGCACTGGTTTCTTCTTGCGGCAGGTATCTGCGCGTTCCGGGATTTAGCCAATAAGCTCTATCATTCCACGAGCCACCTTTATATACTCTAGATCGGTCGTTTGTTAATGTAGTAACGCCGTATAAATCCTGGTTAACCGTATCAGCATGACCTCTAAAATCAGGATTGTATGCTTTTCCGGCGATAGCTGAATTAAGCCCTAAGGTATCTTTTTCGCCATTAAGCTCAGCCCAGGTTTGTTTTCTTCTTGACGGAGCAGGATCTTTAATTGGCTTTCCGTATTTGTCTTTGGCATAAATGCCTTTAGATTTATCTTCTAAACGTTTATCCACATACTGATTACCTCTAAAAGGGTTGAAATCTTCCACATCTTCGAACGAAAGCTTACGATACACATCGGCAACCCACTCACTAACATTGCCTGCCATACTGTATAACCCAAAATCGTTCGGCATAAAAGCTGCAACTGGCCCGGTTATTTCATATTTATCATTTAAGTAACCACCTGTACCCATGTTATCACCAGCTCCACGCTTAAAGTTGGCAAGTATTAATCCGCGAGTCTTTTTAGAAGCAGACCGAACACCTAAGCCATTCCAAGGATAAACTTTTCCATCTTCGATATTCTCATATTCTGTATTGCCGGCTAAAGATAAAGCTGCATATTCCCACTCTGCCTCAGTTGGCAAACGATAAGGTTGTTTTAATATCCCGTCTTCAAGAGTTACAGGCCTAACAGGTTTTGATCCTTTTTTATCTCCACTTGCTGTGGCGTTAGGATTAAGGTCTTTCTGCATTTTCTTTCCATCAATACCTTCGCCACGATATTGTCCATTAAGATATATGTCTGTATTAAAAGGTTCTTTAGCGGAAGCAGTAGTTGTACCACCTGACTTACCCTTACCTTTTCCACCGCTTGCTAAATCTTTATAACTAACAAGAGCACCTCTATCTCTTAATATATTTTCATTCACGCGATCAGTACGCCACTCGGCATAAGCATTTGCCTGTTCCCAACTAATTCCCACAACAGGGTAATCCTGAAAAGCGGGATGACGCATGTAGTTATTGACGTAGGGCTCATTATATGATAATGGTCTCCGCCAAACTAATGTATCTGGCTGTGCATTGTAATAGTATTCCGCATCATCCGGAAAAGTTCTCCTTATCCAATATAAATATTCTAACCAGTCTACATTAGCAACTTCGGTTTCATCCATATAAAAGGATGATACCGTTACTCGCCTCCTTAAATTATCATATTCATAAGCTAAATCCTGATTTAAGCTCCCGCCCATCACAAATGTACCACCTTCAATGGCTATCAAACCGGGCCCTGGACCTGGTTTTACTTTTCTTGCTACTGAAAAACCTCCATTATTAGGATCGTTGTATTTCCAGCCAGTTTTTGACGATTGATCAGCAGCTTTCTTGCTATTACAAGCTGTTGTCCCCAGGATCACCAACATAAACACACCGGTTGTAAAGATTATTGATATTCTTTTCATCGTGAATAAAATGAGCATTAATTTTTAAAATTAACTATTAAAAATGAGCTACCAAAAATCGAGAATAATGATATTTCATACAAATAGAATAATTTCTACGGTTCTAACGTTAATTAGTTTCATTCAATACATTTATTAAAACATTTTTATATCCATGCGTATTTCATTGTAGTTGTTTAAGTTTGATGATAATTATATACTTTTAATTCATGACAATTTCTTCGGTTAAATACTTAGCGGCTCTCTCCCTATTAATTACCTTTAATTGTTACGCTCAGACCTTTGAGGATGACCCAACAGCTACCACAGACGGTAGATCAGGTTCCAGACTAATTTTAACAGGTGTTCCGTTTCTCTCAATATCACCAGATGCCAGGTCGGGTGCTATGGGTGATGTTGGAGCGGCTATATCTCCGGATGCAAATTCAATACACTGGAACCCGGCCAAATTAGCTTTTATGGAGGAGGATAACGGTGTATCGTTTTCTTACAGCCCTTGGTTGCAGCGCCTGGTACCAGATATAAATCTCGCTTATTTATCAGGCTATCACCGTCTCGACGACAGGAATACCATTGGTGGGTCATTACGCTATTTTTCCTTAGGGAATATTCAATTAACAGATAATGCAGGAACCGACTATGGTTCTTATAACCCCAACGAATTTGCCATAGATGGGACTTTTGCCCGGAAGTTTGGCGAAGATTTTTCTCTGGGTACTGCCGTACGATTTATCTATTCCAATTTATTAAACGGGCAGTTCGCCTCTGGTCAGCAGACAAAACCTGGAACTGCCTTAGCGGCAGATGTTTCTGCTTTTTACAAAAGGGAAACGGTTTTGTTAAACTCTGATGCACGATTTGCGCTTGGTTTGAACATCTCGAATATCGGGACTAAGATCAGCTATACAGACAACGCATCAAAAATATTTATTCCTACTAACCTGAAACTTGGTACAGCAACAACGTTTCTAAATGGCCCCGGAGAATTTACAGTTGCATTAGACATTAATAAATTGCTTGTACCTACCCCTCCAATAAGAGATGAATTAACTGGGGATATTACAGCGGGTAAAGATCCAGACCGGTCTGTTCCTGCCGGAATTTTTGGATCTTTTGCTGATGCGCCTGGTGGTTTCTCAGAAGAATTACGTGAGATAAACTATTCTCTTGGAATGGAATATTGGTATGATAAGCA
>JANMZB010000345.1:0-1246 GCA_031382725.1 Sphingobacteriaceae bacterium
GTTGTGGCAGATACGATCTGCTCACAATACTAAAATAATTTAGTTTGTATTAAAAATATTACTTTGCGTTTATTTTTAATTATACCGTTGTTACTATTAACTAGTGCAGATCGGTTGATTGTTTGGTTATAAACATCGATTCAACAGCTACATGCAGACAGTGTTGGTTCGATTTTTCTCATGCAGAATAATAGTACAGGTCAACGTACACGTCACATTGACATACCCTAACATTATTCATGTGAATTAGTGCAACAGAAAATTATTACAGTGGACTTTGTTGGTACAGCAGATAATGAAGCAGATATTTATACAAAGAATACAAGTGGAGATTTATTCGAAAAACATACTGGAGGTTACATGGATAATATTCCATATGAATACAGCGAGTGAATGTCTTGCGCAACAGGGAGGGTGTTAAAATGTGGTGTGTCGCTTAGACAGTACACCGCGTATATTGTGTACGAGAAGGTACACAAAGGTGAACTACTCAACTGACAAGAATAACATCCTGGACCGGTACACTTAGGCACTAGCCTTTAATATGTATGTGTACAGGACCGGATTATACATATATCTGTTTAGATATATGTAGGTGAACCTGCTAAATTAATATGCAAGATTGAGGTGTGATTGGAAGTATATATGTAAAAGGAGAAAGAGCGAAATATAATTTTAGATTACATAGTAAACTAAATAAGTAACAGGATTGAGAAGTAAACCTGGGAAAAGAATTCAGAGTAAATTAGTATTCGGAATAAAAGAATTCGGAATACAAGAAAATAAAAATAAAAAGTAGAAGGTAAATTATTATAGTCATAATATTGTTAATGTGAAATAATATTGTCTACAGTACAACTACGACGTGGTTTATATATACGAGATATAAGGGCTTTTGACACAAAGTACTTATAGTTGTATAGTAAAAACTTATATATGTAATCTCAGGAGAGTTTAGTACCTTAAGCAATTGTGTGTTTAACATCAACAATAACAGCTTCCTCATCATAGCAACCTCTCAACTCTGGCTGAATATGCTAGTTGATTGTTTGTTCAGGCAACTGTGTGTAACGATTAGTAACAGGCTTATCTAACGTATATTATCAAACCAATTGGCGATGGTTGGAACCAGGGACTATTAAAATTAATAATAAACATGATAAAGAAAATGACTCAGAAATACAAAGAAAAATATGGAGTGGCTAAGATTTGAACCAACTTCCTTTGATGAAACATGTCAATGCTC
>JANMZB010000380.1:0-4954 GCA_031382725.1 Sphingobacteriaceae bacterium
CGTAGAGGCAAATAAAATTGGTTACCCGAACAACTTTACCATTTACGATACAGATGATAGCAAAAGCCTGATAAGGGCCATTCTTAAAGAGCAACAGTTAGACGACAAGCTATACAATGCCAATTTCGTGTATAACCGAATTTCATCAGCAAAAAATAACCTGATCTCCCCTGCTGAATACTTGAAAAACGAACATATCCAGTCGGAAGATTTTTCAACCGGTCGTGGCCGGATGGGAGAAATCTATCAGTTTTATGCCGCACGTTGCTTTAAAGCTGGCGCGATGGATTTCGACGACTTGCTGTTTAAAACCAATGTTTTGTTACGCGAGCATCCGGAAGTACTTTACAAATACCAGAATAAGTTTAAATATTTAATGGTTGATGAGTACCAGGATACCAACTATTCGCAATACCTGATCGTTAAAAAGCTGGCGGCAATCCACGAAAATATTTGTGTGGTCGGAGATGATGCTCAAAGTATTTACGCTTTTCGCGGAGCAAATATTCAAAACATCTTAAACTTCGAAAAAGATTATCCCGATCTTAAGGTCTTCAAGCTGGAGCAAAACTACCGTTCGACACAGAATATTGTAAATGTTGCCAACAGCATTATCGCCAATAATCAGAATCAGCTTAAAAAAACCGTTTTCTCTGAAAACGAAACTGGTGATAAAATCAAAATTGCCAGGGCCTTTAGTGATAATGAAGAAGGTAAAATAATTGCCGAGGGTATCGCTCAGGAACGGGCGGTTAAAAGTTATAATTACAATGACTTTGCAATCCTTTATCGTACAAACGCTCAATCGAGAGCGATGGAAGAGGCATTGCGTAAATTGAATATTCCCTATAAAATTTATGGCGGTCTGTCGTTTTATCAGCGAAAAGAAATTAAGGATTTGATTGCTTACTTCCGATTAACTTTTAATCCGAACGACGAAGAAGCATTAAAGCGGGTAATTAATTATCCCCGCAGAGGAATTGGAGACACTACAATCGAACGAATTATTATCGCGGCAGACAAGAACGACATTACCTTATGGGAAGTGATTGTAGACGCAAACAAATACCTCGATCCTCGAAGTGCCGGATCGGTAAGTAATTTTGGAACAATTGTTCAAAGCTTCCAGGTACTGGCAAAAACACATTCTGCTTACGATTGCGCGTTGCATATTGCTCAGCATTCGGGCTTACTTAAAGATTTATATGATGATAAATCGGTTGAAGGTCTCAATCGTTATGAAAACATTCAGGAGCTTTTAAACGGGATAAAGGAATTCACTGAGCGTGAAGATATCGAAGAAAAAGGGCTTGATATATTCATGCAGGATATTGCCCTTTTAACTAACGACGATAACGATAAGAATCCAAACGCCGACACCGTTTCGTTGATGACCATCCACTCGGCAAAAGGTCTGGAATTTAAGAACGTAAATATCGTTGGGTTGGAAGAAAATTTATTCCCCTCTCAAATGTCGTTAAACTCGCGTGCGGATCTAGAAGAAGAACGGCGTTTATTCTATGTTGCGATAACACGGGCAGAGAAAAAATTGACCATTTCATACGCAACATCGCGCTACCGTTGGGGAACTTTAACCAGTTGCGAACCCAGCAGATTTATTGACGAGATTGAGCCAAAGTATTTAGAACTCGATTTCAAACCTCAGCAAAAAACCAGTAATCCTTTTTTTACCGAAGAGAAAGGTTCCTGGAGCCGCCCGACAGGTGGTGATACTTTTTCTAAACCAAAACCCGCAACCGTTAAAACTACTTCCATATTACCGAAAGCGCATGTTCCGAGCGAAGGCTTCGCAGCATCAGATACCTCAAACCTTCAGGTAGGTATGGATGTTGAGCATGAACGGTTTGGATATGGAAAAGTAATTAACATAGAAGGCAACAAACCCGACTTAAAAGCAGTAATATTTTTCAAAGAATTAGGACAGAAGCAACTTTTACTTAAATTTGCAAAACTTCGTATAGTATCGTAAATTCCAGAACTTTACAGAAACAGCGAATCATGCTGTGTTAATTAGCCACAAAGGCTCTAAGACACTAAAAGTAATTGTACTTAAATAATCTCCAGAAGAAGCTAAGACTAACACGCAAAACTTCGTGCCTTTGTGTCTTCGTGGCAAAACATATAAAACATGACATTTGATTATAATACATCCAGGAAAAAGCTGATCCTGGCAGAATACGGTAGAAATGTGCAAAACATGGTGGCCTATATCTGTACTTTGGAAACCAAAGAAGAGCGCAACCGCCATGCCCAGGTAGTGATCGACCTGATGGGTTTTCTCAACCCTCACTTACGTGATGTGGCTGATTTTAAGCATAAATTGTGGGATCATCTTCATATCATATCCGATTTTAAGATCGACGTAGACTCTACCTACCCCAAACCAGCACCGGATGCTATTCATTTTAAGCCCGCTCCGTTAGCCTATCCGCAACAGCGAATTCGTTTTAAGCACTATGGTAAAACGGTAGAGTTGATGATCAAAAAAACAAAGGCAATCGAAGATCCGCAACGCAGGCAGGCAATGATCCAGTCGATTGCAAACTTTATGAAGATGGCTTACGTTACCTGGAATAAAGATACTGTTGCCGATGAAACCATTATCAGCGATTTAAAAGCATTATCAAACGGGGAACTTGTGTTAGACGAGAGTTTTAGTTTACATAAAATTGAAGTTAGGCCAAATGCTCCGGGGGTACGACAAAAAAGCGGCACCGCTAACGGCAACAGCAGCAACGGAAATAACAATAATAAACCACGTCAAAACAGTAACAATAATAATGCTTCCCGGAATCAGGGCAATCGTCCGAAAAGTACTGGGAAACGATATTAATTAACCTTTTACCGCTCTAACATTATAATCCATGAATGCATTTGAAATTCACGGCGGCAAATCGCTGAAGGGAGAAATTATTCCTCAAGGGGCCAAAAATGAAGCTTTACAAGTAATATCAGCGGTTCTATTAACACCTGAAAAAGTCACGATCAGCAATATCCCGGATATTGTTGATGTAAATAAACTGATAGCGCTTCTTGGCGATTTGGGAGTTAGCATTGAACGTATCAATAAAGACACTTATACTTTCGAAGCGAAGAACATCAATCTGGAATTCTTCCAATCTCAACAGTTTAAAACTAAAGGCGGCAGTTTAAGAGGTTCCATCATGATTGTTGGACCATTACTCGCAAGATTTGGTAGAGCGGCAATTCCAAAACCAGGTGGAGATAAAATAGGAAGAAGACGACTTGACACGCATTTTCTGGGTTTTGAGAAGCTCGGCGCGAAGTTTAATTACAATGCAGACACAAGCTTTTTTAATGTTGACGCAACCAACCTACAGGGAACCTACATTTTACTCGATGAAGCCTCTGTAACCGGAACAGCAAACGTGGTAATGGCGGCAGTTCTCGCAAAAGGAACTACTCAGCTTTATAACGCAGCTTGCGAACCCTATTTACAGCAGCTTTGCAAAATGCTTAACCGCATGGGTGCCAAGATTTCGGGTATTGGCTCAAATCTTTTAACCATTGAGGGCGTTACCGAATTAGGCGGAACAGAACACAGACTGCTTCCTGATATGATCGAAATCGGATCTTTCATCGGCTTAGCCGCCATGACTGAATCTGAAATCACCATTAAAAATGTTTGTTTTGAAGAGCTTGGGATTATTCCTAATGTTTTCAGAAGACTAGGTATCAACTTTGAGCTCCGCGGCGACGATATATATATTCCATCTCAATCGCATTACGAGATCGATACTTTTATAGATGGTTCTATCCTAACAATTTCTGATGCACCATGGCCAGGCTTTACGCCGGATTTATTGTCGATCATACTTGTTGTCGCAACCCAGGCAAAGGGAAATGTGATGATCCATCAAAAGATGTTTGAGAGCCGCTTGTTCTTTGTTGATAAGCTGATAGACATGGGTGCGCAGATTATCTTATGTGATCCGCACCGTGCAACGGTTATGGGATTGGACAAGCAGGTTAAACTGCGCGGCATTGAGATGACATCGCCCGATATTCGGGCTGGAGTTTCGTTACTCATCGCGGCTTTATCAGCCAGTGGAACATCAGTTATTCATGCCATTGAACAAATTGAACGCGGCTATCAGGATATTGATATTCGTTTAAGAGCTTTGGGAGCGGATATTAAGCGGATTGATGCGATGCCAAAATCGCATTAGGATATAGACTAGCTAACTTGCCGGAAGTTCGGAATTTCCGGCAAGTTTTTTTTTTAAACCGATATCGCGTTGATGATATCAAACTGAGTAATAATTTCAAGCTTTCTATACTCATCTTCAACCATTACAGCAGTATTTTCTTTATTGATTAGGGTTGAAATTTTATCAATAGAAGTATCCAGATCAACTATTGGAAAAGGTTTGGTCATGATCTCGGTGATCGGCTTACCCTTAATCTCAGGATCTTCAAATAAACAGGCATAGATATCGCTTTCGGCAATTTTACCCACAATCATCTCATTTTTCGTAACCGGAAGCTGAGAAATATTTAAACTTTTCAAGGTATTTAAGGCTTCTAAAATGGTTTTATCCGATTGAATGGTTACCATTTTCTGGCGCTTACGCTTATTTAATATACTTCTGGCCGTAAGCTTCTCATCCTTTAAAAACCCGCGCTCACGTAGCCAGTCTTCATTATACATCTTACCTAAATAGCGTGTACCATGGTCATGAATAATAACCACCACAACATCATCTTCTTTAAGCTGATCTTTTAGTTGAAGCAATCCGGCAATAGCCGCACCAGAAGAATTCCCGGCAAAAATGCCTTCCTTTAAAGCAATCTCGCGGGTCATCAAAGCTGTGTCCTTATCTGTCACCTTTTCAAAATGATCAATCACAGAAAAGTCTACGTTCTTAGGTAAGAAATCTTCTCCTATCCCTTCGGTGATATATGGGTAAAT
>JANMZB010000385.1:0-6823 GCA_031382725.1 Sphingobacteriaceae bacterium
CATAATCAACGGAAGCCAAAACTAATGGCACGTGCTGATTGTGAAGAACTTCCGTCCACAAAGTCTGATCTACTTCTTTTAAATATTGCTGTAAATATTCTTCATCATCAGCCAAACCAGAACCGTGACCGTGGAAACTTGCCCCAACTGAAGCTCCAGGCCCTGCAGCTGTGCCCGCTCTGCGATGCAATTGTCTCGCTTCTTTTAATTCAAAAGGAACCACATCATCTATACCGGTTGGTAATTCATCAATCTCCAGTTTTTTCATTTCGAACTGATCGCCTTCGTAAAATTTACAGGCATGTTTACTTAACACAAGTAAATAAAAACGATGTCTCTTCTCCATTACCGGAAGGACGGGTGATAGAAAAAACGAGCTATTTACTAAGGTCTCTTCTTTTACAGGAAGAGGTAGTTGGTATAATTTAAAAAAGTTTTCAGCTGCGAACACAGCCAGGCCATTAGCCTGTTTATTCCAGAACTCTTCGTCTTTAATTAAATCAACAGCAGGTGCAAGTATTGAATCGACTTTCCGTTGATCAAGTCCTTTCGCTGTAAGCTCCTGCCTGGCTTTTTGAACATTATTTTTAAAAACGATGGTATCGTATTTTTCATTCACCTCAACGCCCGAAGAATGCGTTGGTATAAAAATACTTACACAACCGTCGGCCTGATAGTTAGCAAGTTCCTTAAATTCATCTTTTGAAATCACATCCATAATTAAAGATTTTTGACTGTTATTATTGTTGTTTTCACCTTTAGGAAGACTCCTGTTTTTATGTCTTAAATTTACATTTGCTGAAGGTTTATCTTCACTATCTGTATACTGTTCAGCCAACGCATTCTCTGTTTCTAAATCATTAACTGCAAATGCATTTTTTAATCCATGTGTCTCATGTCCGCTGCCTGTAGGTTTCCCTTTTGGCGGAACATATCCTGTTTTCGTTTTTGCCATTTTAATAGATTTTGGTTTTATAATCAAGGTATTGCTTTATTGAATGGTACTTATAACGTGGGGTTGATAGATATCCTTCCGGGATATGAATCTTGAGTTTTAATATTTTACTCACATTATTGAAGTACATATAATATTAAGCGGTAGATCTATTTCATAGAAACGAATTAGATTAAACATGATAAAATAACAACCTCTATTTGAGTAAAAGAGTTTTTAAAAACTGATTACGTAAACGCCTGTAAATGTGTTGATTTGAAATATTGTATTAGTACGTAAAATAGATGCTGGTATTTTAACTTTCTACAGGCACTCTGATAGATAGTATATGGGGGAGTATTTCTACAGCAATTTCTTTGGTTCTGCCTATTATCTCGCCATCTATTTGAAGAGTGGTTTTTTTGGATGTTTGAAGAGTCGCTTCCTTGCAGCTATACACCTCTACAAACTCAGACGTTTGAAGCCGCCCGATAAACATTTTCCAGGTAATAGATATTAAATGAATTTTAGGAAAGGGTTTGATAATCACAAGCTCAAAACTTCCATCATCTATTTTCCCGAGAGGATTAATCACTGCGCCCGTACCATATTTAGAGGCATTTGCAAAAGTTACAGATACCGCCTTTCGTTTTAATGGCTTATTATCAATGCTTAAATAAAAATTGACGGCATCAATTAAAAAAAGTTCTTTGAACAGGTGTTTTGCATAAGTCCATAAACCCCGTTTTGGGTCTTTTTCAAAACGTTTAACGATACTTGCATTCAATCCAACATCGCCCAGGTGGATGCAAATTTTTCCATTAATTTTTAAGAGATCAATTTTTTTTGTGATGCCATTGGAAATAAGTTCCAGAGCATTTTCGATACGATTTCCTATTCCCAGTTCTTTAGCCATGCCGTTTGCAGAACCTAATGGAATAATGATTAGGGGTATTTCTTTTCCCTGAAGTATTTTCGCTAAAAGATTAACTGTGCCATCGCCACCAGCTACAGCTACCATATCAGGACTATAATTGGAAATCTCATTTGCGATATTCTTTTCCTCGTCACTACTTTGCAAACGATATATCAAATACTCGAATTGTTTAATTCTGGATTCCTCTGATATAGCCAACTCCAAGCGTCCGCCTTCCCGATTACCTGAACGGGGATTTATAACAAAGAGAACCTTGAGCATAGTTGTATTAATAAGTGCTGGTTAAAGCTGCTCTTTAACCTCTAACAGAAATTCCTTTAAACGTTCAAGCGAATCAATCACCTTTTGGTTTTCCTTTACTTCAGATTTGTTGTTTTTAAGATACTCTCTGGCACCTTGTAAAGTAAAACCTTTGTCTTTTACGAGATGAAAGATTATTTTAAGATTTTCAACATCTTCAGGAGTAAAGAGGCGGTTGCCTTTTTTGTTTTTCTTGGGTTGTAATATTTCGAACTCCTTCTCATAAAAACGTATCTGAGAAGCATTAACAGCAAACATTTCTGTTACTTCACCCATGGTGTAGTAACGCTTTGTTATGTCGCGTTCTTTATAAGGCATGAGCAAATATAAGAGGAAATACTATTTCAAGTAACAAATATTTCGGGTGGAGGGGAGGCCCGAAGGTGATAGGTCGCCTCGATATTATCTGTTTATATGTAAGGTTTTACAAATTAATGCCAATATGTTTACCACCACTAAAAGCATTTACAGTACTTTTTTGTCAATCGGCAATCGAATTAAAATTTCAAACAAGATTATACTGAAGCAAATTTATTTCTATAATATTGCATTTTAATATTGCTACACACATTATGAAATTAATTACAAGAATCTCGGCGTTTTTTACCTTTTGTCTTTTATTTTGCGCGATAAATGCGAATGCTGCCGGTAACCCTTTAGACAGTGATTTAAGCAATACGGCAGGAACTAATTCAGGCAAAAGCCATCTTGATATTTATATTTTTATTGTGGCCTTGCTGGTATTATGTGTAATAGTTCCATTCTTCGAAAAGAAGAAAGATCGGGCAACTAAATAAGGCTACTTATTGTTCGATTCCTTGTAATACACTGCAAAATACATTATAAGCTTTTCGAAGCAGATTTACATCCGTAATAGATTTCTCGATTTTTAATTCCAGGAAGGGTGCTTTCCCATCTCCATCATCCAGAGTATATTCAACAATAGAAAATGCCAGTGATGGCAAAGTTAGAAGTGTAGTTCTAATTTCAGAATTTGCGAATAGGGTAGCTGCTTTATTTTCGTCGTTAGTTTTAATAATGAATTTTTCATCGAACTCTTTAAAGCCTAAAACGATATCCTGCATTCCAAATATTTTAGCAATCTCATCTTTAAAGCCTTCGTTATGGATAGTGAATCTAAAATTACTTCGATCATAGATAAAAGCGTTGAAGCTTGTAAAAGCTATTGCTTCAAAACCCACCGCATGATTATTAACGATATCAAGTATAACTCTCCTGTCTTGTTGTTCTAATATTGAATGGTATTCCAGCGGGTCAGGATCTTTTTTAAAATCAGCAATTAATTGATCCCACAATAATTCTTCGGTAGGTGCGGATAAGATTTTTTCTTCGTCTTCCATTATATCATTTAAAGCTAAACTCCGGATACTGGCTTTAGTTTTACTCAGGCTGTTTTAAGCTCTCATATAATCAGGTTGCCAGTTTTTAATAGACTTTTTTATCGCGTTGGCAGATAAATTATCTTTAATAGCATTTTCGACAAGGAGGGGTAATTCCTCATCGGAAGCGAAGCGCAATGCAGCGATTTGACCGAAACTTAACTCTTGTTCGAGTGGATCGAACCGCTTATTTGTTAATTGATAATATCTTAGTCGAATCTCAAGTCTTATAATTCGGTTTTGATTTCCTAAAGCATAATGCTGTCGTAACATAAACGAAAGCCAGCCAATTAGGATAAAAGCGGCAGTAATTAAAATATAGATAATCCTGTTTTCTGAATCAGAGCTATACTGATCGATCGTAATATTAGATAGTATTAGAATAACTGGATAAAATATGAAGTGGTGTGGGTAATAATACCTTTTATGATTAGAATAACTTTGTTCCATTTGCCAATATTAGAGTATTAAAATTTTACGCACGTACATAATTAAATATTAAAAAAAAATAATTTATTGAAATATGAATTATTTAATAGTACCTTTATATCTTATAAAAATTAATATTTAATACAATGCAACAAGGAACAGTAAAATTTTTTAATGAAACTAAAGGTTTTGGATTTATTACACCTAGCAATGGTGGAAGCGAAATCTTCGTTCATTCTTCAGGCCTAATTGATAACATTCGTGAGAATGATACCGTGAGCTACGATGTAGAACAAGGAAAAAAAGGCTTAAATGCGGTAAATGTAAAAGTTAGCTAAACAGCACTAGTATATAAATCGTAAAGCATCCGTCAACACGGATGCTTTTTTGTTTTATTGAATTTCCGATTACGACAAAACAGAAACTCCCATTAATTGCTTAAAGCAATATGGAAAACTTCATCATCGATCACGAAGGAAAGGATTATACTATCACGCCAGCACTACATGATGGCTTTTTTAAGGTAGGATGCGGTGCTATTTCTGCAATGCTTACAAAAGACGCTAATGGAGATTGGGCATTTCATCTCGAAAGTTCTGATATGGTTGAATTACCAGCCTCAGAGATAGGAGATAAGATTGATTGGTATTTGAACGAACAAAGTAAAAATTCTTAACCCTGTATCAATTCCAGCAGCTTATTGTTTAATACCAGCTCGAGCGGATTGCCGAAACCCAACCTTGCGCGAAATCTGTCAAACAAAGTCTTTGATTCAATTACTCTAAGTTCATATAATTCGATCCCGGCTACCTGTTTCGGCCAAAGGACATTACTGCTAAAGTCTGTTTTTAAAGCTAGTTGAACAGAAATTTCATAACTAAATAATTCAGACATTTTTTCTAATGCTTGCTGCATTCCTTCTGCGTAGGCTGAGATTTGATAGGTTTCCGCCTCGTTGTAAATAAATACTATAAACCATTCATTCCGATGAAGTGCATGTATAGTTGTATACTCGCCTAATGCTACAACTCTGGAAATATCAAGGTCAATCAGGGTTTCTTTACCGACCTCCCAAATGATATGGTTGTCTTCAATTGATACCTTTCCGCAATCTGGTCTTGAAGTGATTGCTGACATTAATTACCCTTCTCTAGAAAAATCTTTAATTCGTTACTAGCCTGAAGCCACTCCTCTTTCGCAGAAGTACACTTTGAGGAATTCAATTCAGCGTTTTGATTATGTGAAGATTCTTCCTGAAGTTTTAAATAGGCGGCAAATTTTTGCTGGTATTTTTCCTGCAAGTCTTTTAAGGCTAATAGATATTCCATTATAGTTCTAAAGTTCGAAGATACTATTTACTCGAAACAATATTTTTTGGGGCTCGTATATCAAGTTAAAAATTAGATATGGTTTTTAGATCTGCCTCAAAAAAACTACCAAAATTTATTTATTATGTAAGAGGATTTATTTTTGCGTTGCTAGTAATCGCAATCATAGGTTTTATAATTGAATGGCTTAAGCGATTATAAGCAAGGTAACGCTGAGATCTAAAACAACTGTTCGATATTTACCTGATCGAGATAAGGTTCTAGTACGCGCACTGCTTTAAAAGGCTTTACACGAATTATTTTATTTTTGATTTCATCGTAAAATACTTCTGTATAGAAATTACCAACATTGAATAAAAAGATTAAGTAAGGTCTGGCCTCCCTTTCACCTAGAAAATCTCCTTTCGCAGCAGTTTCAACCTGCTCATCAATTGAAAGCTTAAAGAAATCATTCAGTTTCATCGTTTGCATACAAGTGTGCTAATAATGTATTAACTTTTTACAAGCTAAAAAGTTCTCGGAAACTGTTACAGGATTGTAAATTCAGTAAATAACATATCGACTATTTGCTATTCTTCAACCCGTGACCATGTTTCTGTTCGGCCCAAAATGCTTAAGCCAAAAAAAGATCGGATATTAAGTTTGCTTTGCTCTTTTAGATTCATCTGACCATTATAAGTATTGCCCGATTTTGGATCATAAATTTTGCCGTTTGTCCAGAGCCCATTGCCTTTATAGATAAATCCCTTTAATACTTCTAATCCAACCACAGGATTTGATTGTGCTTCTGTTGAAGGATTTTCAATGTCAAGTTTAGGTTTCCCGGACGGATCATTAGGTTCTTTTAACCAAATTATTTTACCGAAATACAAATCTCCTGTTTTGTAAATTTCAATTTTACCGTTTCCAAGAGCGCTTTGCCATTTGCCTATTACATCATCAGCACCTTGCGCCTTAGCAAAAGAGTTAACAGAAAAAATAAGAAGTAATAAAACCGTTTTCGTAGTCATTGTAAGTTTCCAAGTCATAAATGTTAATTATGAATACAGTGTGGGCGGTTTTTGTTTTAAGATCTGAAGTTTTTAATTATTCAACATTTATATAAAGTTTAATGATTTTAATTAATAACTTATACGGGTATATAAATCTTTACTATGCTTGGTTGATTTGTATATTGCTTAAAATGCTTACTAATTTTTTGAATGGAAGCTAACCTAACCAAAGAAAAACCGGATGTAAGACTTCGCGCTTTTAGAGCTGTGGATGATCCTGAAGCTTGTAGGTTATTTTTAGAAGGTCATGCTCATGTTCTCACCAGCATCGGCATTACAAAAGTCACCTCTTCGAAAAATGAATGGACTACCAATCCGGCCGCTTTTGTACTTATTTTAGAATAACTTGATTGGAAAAGAGTTTATTGAGGTGCCAGAGTTAATGGATCAGGAGGAAGTCAGCCATTAACCATAGAGGAAGCTACAGTAGGGTTGGATACAGG
>JANMZB010000389.1:0-1025 GCA_031382725.1 Sphingobacteriaceae bacterium
GAGCATGTTTTTCATTAAAGCCGATAATGTTGATGGTCCGATCAGGGTAGTATTCCAGGAAAGTCCAGCCCGTTCCGAGAATCATGGTATCGGCACCCCCGTCGGTAGTGCTAAAATGCCATCCGGGGCGGAGCTGTACAGTGACGTGGCCGGCAAAGACACGAGATTGGCAACGGACGTTGGTAGTAGTAGATGAAGTATGGTGTGCGTAGGTTAGAGAATCAGAGTCTTCATCCGATAACTGAAGTTCGATCATTGTGTTGTATGCTTGTCGGAGGGTATCAGACCATTGGTGCTCGGGGTATGAACTCTGTACAGCGTGTATGAAGGCCGTGGCTGGGTCAGTATCTGGAGGTGGTATGTCGACAGTGGCATTGAGGGCGTTGGATGGTTCAGCTATGTCCGCCGGTGGTATAATGGCGGCAACGTTTGCCTGGGTACGATTGTATTGGGAAGGGATTAATCCGGGGTTTATAGTGGGCTTCGGTTTACCGGGATAATTGTCGGATGGTAATCGTGGTGTGTTTTCGGGTGCTGGGGTGAATTCAGCTGGCTTGTTGCCCAACAAGTTGTTGCGTTCGGTGACCCATTGGGCAGCTAGGACCGGATTGACTGCTTTGATTGCGTTAAAGGAATGGCTATCCATGTGGTAGATACCCCGGGGTTGACCATATGCGGCAAAGGCGGTAGAAATGGGGTCATCTATCTCAGGATCTGTGTGGGTGTGTTTGGCCTTGGATATGGCCGTGTTGAGGTGGTAAGCATCTTCGAAGTTGCGCCATTTAAGGATAGCGAGCATAAAGGCATCAAAGGTCTTGTCTTTATGGGCATCGGCGATGGAGTAGATCATGCCGGAGGAATCGTATCCGGCTAATCGGTTCTTGACAGTGTTGATTAGTTGGTAGTCAGTGGATTTCGAGTGCAACAGGTAGGTTGGGTCTGCACGATCCATCTGTGCATGGGCATTGGCAATATGTTCCAAGAAGCCTTCAAGTCCGCCCGGGAAGTTAGTGCCACATTGCGTC
>JANMZB010000415.1:0-1044 GCA_031382725.1 Sphingobacteriaceae bacterium
GTTGGACGACCTCTGTAGGCTACTAATTCGTAAGTGGTGTGAAGTATGACGAATTTAGATAGCCTACTGCTAGTAGTAGTATCTCGTAGAACGCATTAACCCTCAAAATATCTATTAAGTATCTACCAGAGTCCTGCATCGGGCTATTTTGTGTGTACCCAGTCCTACCCTATGAACCACCATAGGTAGATGGGTATGATTTACATGTACCTGGCAAATACCTTCGATCACGGGTACGGGTACGGGTAATCCGCGGGTATATTCTATTGAAGCTACAGTATTAGCCATTACAAACTTTACATCCTATAGCCTGATAAATAGTTAGTAGATTTAAATATGACTAAATCAAATATCTAAATCTAAATTAATGCAGAATTAAATGTAATGACCAGCAGTCCATCCAAATTTGATGGTAAAAGTTGGGCTCCCTTTTGTGTGATTGTGTTTGAAGAAGCACTACAAACTTGCTCATTTTCAGCACTGGATGCTGGAATTGCAAAAATGTATTGGACCACCCTTACTAAGATGGGAAATTGAGCTTTGTTTTTACACCACCATAAAAGAAGGTCAAAACTCTCATCTTACACCTCTATGACAGACAATCGAATAAATTTAGAGTGATTGATACTTGCTTGAACTCTTTACCCTTTAGGACCACTTTCTGTTTCTTGCCTGGCAAGGAATTGTCAACTGCTGCTTGCTTTAAAATGGGATCTACTTCTGCCATCTGTACTTGTACTATTACCTGCCCCATCTCAATTTCTTCATTAATCACACCAGTAGTTGTACATTTGCTGTTTATCTTGCTTGTATTTTGTATTTTAATATGTTTATATTTAATAATGGACTATGCTGTACCTGGTATATTGTTTGGTTTTGTGGCCGATTATCAGATAATCGGACCATGGGTACACCAATTTTGTGGTAGTAGATCCGTACCCATACCCGAAATCTAGAATTGTCTACCCAATCCATACCCATACCCGCGGACCCCGGGTATGGTTACGTATCTACTACCACATAATTGGTGTACCCATGGTCCAA
>JANMZB010000422.1:0-1433 GCA_031382725.1 Sphingobacteriaceae bacterium
ATGGACCAGTAAGTAAAAGGACGAACACCCGAGTGACCAATAAATAAGGTTGATCAGAGACCAAACAGGGACGTAGAACCCACGTAATCAGTGTCCAATCCGGTAACCATAGTAGAAAAATAGGGTTAACACAGGGAACTATTGGTTTACACCAAGCTATGGTACGATCCGCTGGAACGCGACGGGTCGCCCGACGTACGAGACACGGATTGAAACCGATCCATTGGTTATCACGAAACCCCATGCGACACCGGTACGATGTACCACCAAAGACAAGGTACACGACATCCACTCAGAGAAAGAAAAAGAATCGACAAAAGACACCTGATGGCACATCGCCAAAAGATACATCGTTCCCGAAGGTTACCATACCACCCGAACCACCGACATACACTATACATCCGCGACTCATCAGCGACCATCATCACAACAACAATACCGACACCAATCGAATCCAATCGACAATCACCATGACCGACCGCCAACCGAATACTAATGATGAGGAAGATATACGGACTACTTACTACAGACCGATTACACCGATTACACCGATTAACGCTCGGCCATTGGTAATGAATTTGAGTGCGCACGGAAAGCATTGGATGTTTCCCCAAGGGGACCAGGTGTGCATATTACTATCACCACGCCTCACGCAAGAACCATTCGAACCATGGCAACCGATCTTTGGGACAGTTACAAGTACCCAACCCTCCCTTACCACAGCCAACATTAAGGTACACGAGTACGGTAAAGGCGGGTGGACCTATCGAACAGTGGGTGTGAGATACGATGAGATGCTTAATGTGTCGCGTACACCAGTGTCCGAGACTGCAGAAACGGTCGCCCGGATTACGGAGTTAAGATCCAAGCTCTTAAACGTCGACAAATGTGATGAGATCAACACGCCCAAGACGTGGATAAGCTCGGAGCGGTTGAAAGCAGCCCCGATGAACGCCGACGTAGATGAGATTAGGATACACATGCTCAAGACAGTAGAGCGAAAGAAAGAACTCCAGAATTCCATGACGTTGACCAACCAAGTAATCACACGATCGATGCGAGCGGAAATACTGCAGACCAATATCCACGCCCTAGCTACATCGAAAGGAGTCGGACCGAACCCTGGAAAGATCGGGGATACCGTTCTCCACCTTATGCAATTATCCGACGGGACGAAATTACGGGCTCCCAACGTACTCCCGGCATTCGTGAAGGAAGCCATAAACCAAATAAAGAATAAAGTGTACGCAACCAAGAAGCCGGAAGAATTCATGGAAACGCTCACGATACTCGCCGCAACCCTCATCCTACCAGAATCGGAAGTAGTACGACGGTTCACCGACAGGACACACGGCAAGCAACCGTACAAGTATTTGGACATCGCCTCCGACGTGTACGCATTGAAAGGAATGGTACCGGGCGATAAATTCGAA
>JANMZB010000435.1:0-2142 GCA_031382725.1 Sphingobacteriaceae bacterium
GACTGCTGTGTGATCCTTGAAGAGTCTGGTGGTTCCTCAATGAGAGCAAATGTGTTGCCAGAATAAAACAGGAGGGGTTTGAGTAGCTGCCACACCTGCTGATACCCCCAATGTTTGCTTACAACATCAGCTGGGTTATCCTTTCCATCAATCCAGTAATAACTAAGAACTTTAGCTGCTATCATTTCCCTGACTCTATGGTAAGCCAGTGCATTGTGTCTTTTGTTCAACGATGAATGTGGGATTGTACTGTTTGTAACAACTGACTGATTGTCTCCAAACATGTAACTCTTCCCATTAACAGGCACTCCCAAATACCTTAACGTTGTTCTCAAATCCATAATCTGATCGACCGCGATCCTTGCCGCCGTGAATTCCGATCCAAACGTCGCTGTCTCAACTGTCGCTTGTCGTTTGGAATACCAGTCGATCAAAGTTTGATTACAAAGATGAAGGATCCCTGTGACAGATCGTCCCGTGAGCATGTCATGATAGAGATTAGCGTCGGTGTACGTTACTGTGATTACTTTGTTCCCTAATGGAGGTGGCGCGTCTTTGGGAATGAGTTCCTCTACCGTACCATATACACTGTGACACCAATCAAAGTTCTGGTCTGGAAGCTCATCAAAATTTGGTTGGGATGTTCTCACGCGAATGGCGGCGGAAGAGAACTTCTTGAGATAACCATACATTCGCTTCAATCGTTCCAAGTGTCCCTTCTTTGGCGCAACCCGAAACCTCGACATCGTCATCGTCGCTGTCTGGATATCAAACCGTCCGAGTGATACCGCCCACTGAAGACAACCAATCATTGTTTGATATTTCTTGATACCGTCGGTGTCCAGTTCCTCCGTTTGATCAATTTCAGGATGATCTCCCTTTTCTAGTGGTGACGTGTACTCACGCGGCTTGACTCCAAACATGTTCTCGTACTGTCCGATGATCTTGGAGATGTACTTTCTTGGTCCGTAACACAAGGTTCCATCGTCGTCCTTGAAGTAATCACAACCCAAATGGTACGACAATGGGCCGACTCCTTTCAACTTGAACTTGTGTTGCTCACTTAGCGTCTTCGTGATCAACGCTGGGTCCTTGGCTGCAATCAACAAGTCGTCGACGTAGACTGCAATATACTCATAAAGACCGTCGTTCTCTCTCATCCATATTTCGGATTCCGCTTTCGTTGGATAGAACCCGATCGCTCTCAATACGTCGGAAAATCGTTGATACCAACAGAGACCCGAAGACCGGAGACCGTAAAGTGCCTTAAAGATGATCAATGTGTGTCCCTCGAGTGTTCCAAACTCAGGTCCTGCAACGATATACACCTTTTCTTTGGTGGTCGCTTCCAGGTACGCGTTTCCAACATCGGCTCCCCATAGCTCCAATTTATTCAACTCAGCTAGAAAGACGATGAGTCTTATTCCTCGGAGCGAAACAACACCGGAGTAAACACTCTCCGTATTCGGATCGGTAAGGTGACCACCTGCAACAAGTCTTGCCTTGTGTCTGCCATCATGCTTGACATCGTATATGACGTGACACCGAATCTTCTTGTATCCTGTTGGTGCTGCTTCTCCCTTGCCTCGATCGATGAATGTTTTGTACTCTAACAATTGTTTCATCTCTGTTGCTTCTGCTTCTTGCCACAGCGTGTTCCCGTTCGCTTTATCGATCTCGACTTCTTGTGCGTGCGTCCGTGGCGTTAAAAACCCGAATTTCCAAAATGGATCTCGACGATAACTCCGAAGCTTGGCCTGATTAATCATGCGTTCCACCTTAGTCTGATTCTTTGCATACCGTTTGAAGCGCTTCCATCCTGGAGTGTCAAGTAAACCATTAGTTCTAGCATACTCAGCACAAGTTACTGGGTCGTCATTGGCAATCAGATCCAAAGGTTCATACGTTGTCTCCCCAGTCTTCCATTCAACTAACACGTAGTATGTTGATCCCTCATAGTCTTTATCTGAAGTTCGGAGAGGGCCTTGATGTGCGGTGAGTCGACGGAACTTTTAAACTTGTTCGGTGTCATATTCAACTTCTTGATTGTCCCTTTCAATGCGATCCAAGATCTCATTGTAAGTAAGAATTTCATCAACGTTTGACTGTGGTACTTCACAAATGAACTTCATATACTCAGGG
>JANMZB010000188.1:0-7970 GCA_031382725.1 Sphingobacteriaceae bacterium
TATCCTGGCCGCTCTAAGCTTTATTACCGATCTCATTTTCCGAAGATTTATTAAGGACTTAAAACGAATTTGGATTATAGAAGTAGTATTTATCATCTTTGCGGCGGTAGTGATGGTGATAATTCAAAAGTGAAAATTCAAAAGTGCCAGACTTGCTATTATAATCTTAGATCATCTTTTAATCATTCAAAATCGGTGGAATCACCAACAACATAATGAAAACAGCAGAAATAAAACTCACCATAGAACTAGACGATAACAACGTTCCCGAAAATATTACCTGGGAATCTACCGACTCTGAAAGCAAAGAAAAGCTTGCCGTAAAATCGATGATGCTGGCTTTATGGGATCATCAATATAAAAACTCGCTACGTATTGATCTGTGGACAAAAGATATGCCCGTTGATGAAATGAAACGGTTTTTCTACGAAACACTTCAAACCATGGCCGATAGCTTTTTACGGGCTACAGGCGAGAAAAATATTGTAGAAGATTTGCGTGATTATTGCGCACATTTTGCGGAAAAAATGGAAATTGCTGAAAATAAATAACCCATGAAATCACTTAATTATTTGGGCCTGATTGGTTCTTTAATGATCATTGCCGGGGCACTCAGTCCGATGCTTCACCTGCCTATAATTGGAACATGGAACTACTACGATATCGATGTTAGATTAGCATCTGTTGTGATGACCATTGCCGCATTAGGCGCCATTGCTTCACTAATTAACAAACCGGGTTTATTGCGCTTTTGCGGATGGGCTTCGTTGATTGTTATCCTGTTTACTTTAGCCGCGGTTTATTTCAAGGTGAATGATTATTTCAGTTTTATTCTGCTTAAAAAGCTTGCTGCGGCCGCAACTCGTATGGTTCATTACCGTTGGATGGGATGGATCATCCTTTTGATAGGATCGGTTCTCGCAATTGTTGGATCAAGGAGAAAAATAGCAGTACGCTAAAAAATCAAAGTAGCCTGGCCCGTATTCATCATTCGGGCCTCGTGCTCTAAAAGCCATCTTTTACGCCATAATCCGCCTGCATAGCCAACCAAATCGCCACTGCTTCCAATTACCCGGTGGCAAGGTATTACAATAAGCAATTTGTTCTTCCCGTTAGCGGATGCAATTGCCCTGATGGCTAAAGGCGAATTCATTTGTTTGGATAAAGCAGCGTAGCTTATTGGTTTCCCGGGATTAATTTTTGCCAGCTCACTCCAAACTATTTTTTGAAAGGCAGTTCCGGGTTGTTCTATCGCTAAATCAAAGCTTGTACGGTCTCCCTTAAAATACTCCTGCAATTGGTGTTTCGCTAATTCGGTTAGTTTGTTGGGATCTTCCTCTACATCATTCAGATCGAAGCCAATAAATTCCAATTCACTGGCTGTTGCTTTGATAATCAATAAACCGATAGGAGTGCTGAGTGTAGAACAAAACATAAATGAAATTACGATTTTATAAGGAAACCTGCGCCTATACCAGTCTACTAATGACTAATTCACTGATAAACTTTCTACCTTTGACCAATGCATTTATTGAAACAAGTACAATTTTTGGTGCAAAAAGAAGTAGTGCTGGAGTGGCGATCCAAGTATGCTTTCAACGGAATTCTTCTTTATGTAGTCTCCACCATTTTTGTGTGTTACTTGTCTTTCAAACAGATAGATCCGGTAACCTGGAATGCTTTATTTTGGATCATCATGCTTTTTGCCTCTGTTAATGCTATTGCGAAAAGCTTTTTACAGGAAAATAAAGGCCGTCAGCTTTATTATTATAGCCTCGCCAGTGCCAGGGCGGTGATTATCTCCAAAATCATTTACAACATCCTTTTGATGCTGGTATTGTCCGTCATTGCACTTGGGTTTTATATGATGGTATTCCATAATCCTGTCGGCGATCCGTTATATTATTTCATTGCTGTACTTATTGGCAGCATCAGCTTTGCTTCGGTATTTACCATGATCTCCGGCATCGCTTCAAAAGCAAATAATAGCGGTGCATTAATGGCGATATTGAGCTTCCCGGTTATCATTCCGTTATTAATGGTTTTAATAAAATTTTCAAAAAACGCTATGGACGGGCTGGACAGGAGTGTAAGTAATAACGAGATGGGTGTTCTTGCGGCGATAAATATAATCGTTATTACCGTTTCGTTAATCTTGTTTCCTTATCTCTGGAAAGAGTGATTATGCATTAATGACGTGAGTTTTCTGAAAGGAAATAAACCGGATTTAAGCAACACCAAAAGCTTGTGCTTGAGGATTCTGTCGTCGCCCTCATAGCCGGGCGATGGCCTAGTAACTTTTCCTTGATGAAAAGTCACCAAAAATCAAGAACAAAAAAATGCTCTACCGCCTTTTTGTTCGGGCTACCGCTCGCTCTTAGGTTATTTAAGTGATTTTTTGTTGCGGAAGTTCAAACGCCAAATGCATCTAGCAGGCCGGCCTCAGAGGATTGAGCATTAAGAAAGTTTAAAAGAAGGCTTGCCGAAAGAACATAATGAGCCGTAGGGAAGCAATCCGGAGAAGCGAATTAGAAAATCCAAGCCCGCACTACCATAACCCGCGGCTTGGATTGCAGATAGCCTTGTTTTAAACTTTTAGCTCAAGACTCGAAAGCCTTGATTTTTGTTTCTTTTCATAAAGGAAAAGAAAGAAGCCTGCCTGGCCAAGGCAATACATAACAGAAATTAAAAAAGTACTTCAGCCAAAAAACGAAAACTCACGTCATAAATATTATATCGAAATCATTTTGCAGCGCGCACTCACTTATTTACATTTGACCACAAATAAAAAACCATGAAAGAATATTGGTGGAAAATCCTGGGAGCCGTTTTGATTCTATACTCAATAATTGGAGGATTGCTTATTGAAGTCCCTGAGTTGCCAATACTTAATGAATCTATTAGGGTAGTTTTTTTCCATGTTCCTATGTGGTTTTCAATGCTTCTGTTGTATTTAATATCAGTTATTTACAGTATTAAGTATTTAAGTTCCGGAAAGGTAGAACACGATTTAATAGCTGTTGAAAGTGTTAACACAGGAGTTGTTTTTTGCTTTTTGGGGTTAGCCAGCGGAATGCTTTGGGCAAATATAACCTGGGGTGATTTTTGGCCTAACGATCCAAAACTTAACAGTTCTGCAATTGCCACTTTAATGTACCTTGCTTATTTAGTACTCAGGAACTCAATGGACGAGGAGCAAAAACGCGGAAAAATCTCGGCGATTTATAATGTTTTCGCATTTCCGGTAATGATCGTTTTGTTGTTTATTTTGCCTAGAATGACAGATTCATTGCACCCGGGAAATGGAGGGAATCCTGGCTTTAGCGATCTTGACATGGACAGCAAAATGAAGCTGATTATTCGACCTGCCTTTATCGGATGGATGCTCATCGGAACCTGGATCATGACTATCCGTTACCGTATCCGTAAACTCGAAAACCTTAAACTCGACAACTTTGAAAAGTGATCGGATGACTCTAAGTCAGCTAATCACTAAAAAACAAACCCTAAACTCATGAAGAAAATATCAAGCCTTTTTGCACTTCTATTATTAATGATTCAGGCAAATGCCCAGGAAGTAGAAATGGCTACCGGCTTAAGAAGCTCCGGTAAAATTTATGTAGTGGTCATCGTTATTACGGTCGTTTTCATCGGACTTTTTGTTTACCTGTTTTCAATAGACAGGCGATTGAAAAAACTCGAAAAGGAAGATTAATCTCGCACAACTTCCGAACTTTTCAATGGTAAAACCGTTCTGGTTATTTACCCACGTTTTATTTGCAGTATTGATATTGTTTATTCAAATTGCATTTAAACAAAATAAACCCATTTATGGCAAAGGATATTGCAACTCCAAATCCAACAGGCTTTTTTGATGATGTCTGTTCTTTTTTTGACCATGCCGCTCAATTCACCAATCACTCCTCAGGGTTATTAAATCAAATCAAAGCGTGTAACAGCGTATATCACTTTCGTTTCCCGATAAGGAAAGGCAATAGTGTTGAAGTGATTGACGGTTGGAGGGTGGAACATTCCAATCATATGTCGCCTACAAAGGGCGGTATCCGCTATAGCGAAATGGTGAACGAAGATGAGGTAATGGCTCTGGCGGCATTGATGACTTATAAATGCGCCATTGTAAACGTGCCCTTTGGCGGTGCTAAAGGAGGCATCAAAATCAATCCTAAAAACTATTCAGTTGCGGAACTCGAAAATATAACACGCCGTTACACGGTAGAATTAATTAAGAAAAATTTTATAGGTCCGGCTATTGATGTACCCGCACCAGATTACGGCTCAGGAGAGCGCGAAATGAGCTGGATAGCGGATACGTATCTCACGATGAATCCTGGTCAGCTGGACGCGTTAGGATGCGTTACAGGGAAACCAATTGCTTTGCACGGAATACACGGCAGGAAAGAGGCTACGGGCCGTGGTGTGGCTATTGCCACAAGGGAATGTGTAAGCATTGCCGAAGATATGCAGCCACTTGGTTTAATGCCGGGTTTGGCGGGCAAGCGCGTAATTGTACAAGGCCTGGGAAATGTTGGCTATCATTCGGCTAAATACCTGGCCGAGTTTGGTGCTATAATCGTTGGACTTTGTGAGTTCGAGGGTGCTATTTACAACTCCGCAGGTTTGGATTTGGAAGAAGTAGTGGCTCATCGCAAAGAAACCGGTTCCATTTTAGGCTATCGCGATTCAACTGGTTTCAAAGTTTCATCCGAAGGCTTAGAACAGGAGTGCGATATCTTAGTTCCGGCGGCTTTAGAAAATCAGCTTACGCTGATAAATATCGACCGAATCAAAGCTAAAATAATCGCCGAAGGCGCAAACGGCCCAACTTCGCCGCAAGCGGCAGAAGTATTTATTAAAAAAGGCGGAATCATTATTCCGGATATGTATTGCAATGCCGGCGGGGTAACGGTTTCATACTTCGAATGGCTCAAAAACTTATCGCATGTTGCCTTTGGCAGGATGGATAAACGCTATGAAGAAAACGCCAATCTAAACCTTGTGAATCTTGTCGAAAAAATGACCGGCGTTAGCCTTACTTCCGAGCAAAGAAGTCTGATTGTAAAAGGTGCCTCCGAGCTCGAATTAGTAAACTCCGGCTTAGAAGAAACCATGATCCGTTCTTATCATGAAATAAGGGAAATTAAGTTGCGCAATCCCCAAATTAACGACTTGCGTACCGCCGCTTTTGTAGGCTCCATTGATAAGATTGCTATTTCATACATGAATATGGGAATCTGGCCTTAGTGGTCGGAACATCTAATAAACGGGTTTGGCGATTGGATTAACCGAGAAATCCGGGCGGGTGGGGATGAAAAGAAATGCGGGCCAGGGTGTTTTGCCTGTGAAGTGGAAGCATATTTCTTTTCTTGACTTTTTGCCAACTTTTTTGTCAAGAAAAAAGTTGGATGCCCCCGCGGCAGAGAGCGGACAACAATATAAATTCTTTACAACGATTTTTAGCTTCGAGTCAAAGCTAAATACGTTTATAAATCCATGCTTAACGGTTCACGATAGCATCAATTCGCTTAGATGACAATATACCAGGTACTAAAAAAGTATTGGAACTTCGACTCTTTTCGCAGTCTGCAAGAAGAGATTATTCAATCTGTTTTAGATGGGAAGGATACTCTTGCGCTGCTTCCTACAGGTGGCGGTAAATCGGTATGTTTCCAGATTCCAGCACTTATTAAGCCCGGAATTTGCATTGTCGTTTCGCCGTTGATTGCCTTGATGAAGGATCAGGTCGAAAACTTAAAAGCAAAAGGAATTGAGGCTGTTTCTATTATCTCCGGAATGGGTAAACGTGAGGTCGATATCCTGCTTGATAATTGTGTTTACGGTCAGATCAAGTTCCTATATTTATCTCCCGAAAGGTTAATGTCTGATTTAGTTCGGGAACGGATAAAATACATGAATGTGAGCCTGTTTGCCATTGACGAAGCGCATTGTATTTCTCAATGGGGTTATGATTTCAGACCGCCATATTTAAGATTAAGTGAACTGCGCGAACTGCATCCATCCGTTCCGGTTTTAGCCCTAACAGCCACAGCAACCGAGGATGTAATTATTGATATTCAGGATAAATTAAGCTTTAAAAAAAGGAACGTATTCCGTAAAAGTTTCGAACGAAAAAATCTTGCCTACATCGTTGCTGAAGAAGAAAATAAGTTCAGAAAATTACTGTCGGTTGCAAAGAAGGTAAAGGGAACCGGGATTGTATATGTTAGGAACCGTCGCGCTACACAGGAGGTAGCAAAGTTGCTTAACCGCGAAGGGATAAGTAGTGATTTCTATCATGCGGGCCTTACAACGCCCATTCGGTCGGATAAACAACAGGCTTGGAAATTAGGAAACACAAGAGTAATTGTGGCTACAAATGCCTTTGGAATGGGGATCGACAAGGCTGACGTTCGTTTTGTGGTGCACCTCGATTTGCCCGAAAGCCTGGAAGCTTATTATCAGGAAGCTGGTCGTGCCGGCCGGGATGAAAAAAAAGCATTTGGGGTTTTGCTTTATAATCAATCGGATAGAATTGCTCTTGAAAAGAAATTCAGTCTAAGTTTTCCATCTCTGGAAGAAATTAAACAGGTTTATTATTGCCTTGGAAATTATTTTCAGCTTGCTTATGGAGCAGGAGAGGAGCTTAGTTTGGAGTTTGATATCGGCGATTTTTGCTCGCGTTTTAAGCTGGATGCCATCAAAACTTTAAACGCATTAAAGTTTCTTGAACATGATGAATACATCGCATTAAGCGAGAGTGTTTACCTTCCTTCGAGGGTGAGGGTTTTAGTAAATTCAGAGGATTTATATCGGTTTCAAATCGAGTATTCGCAGTACGATTCTTTTGTGAAAACAATGCTTCGTTCCTATGGCGGACTGTTTGAGCAATACGTTCCCATCCGCGAAAGCGACCTAGCAAGAAGGACGAATTTAAGTACGCAACAGGTTGTTAAAACCCTCGAAAAACTGGAAGAACTCGAACTATTAAGCTACCTAAAACAAACAGACAAGCCGCAAATACAATACCTGAAAGGGCGCCTTGATAATGCCAACCTTTTTATCGATACAAAGTACATTGAGCAACGCAAGGCGATTATGCAAAGGCAGGTTAAATCTGTTATCGAATACGCGCAAAGCGAAAAGTGCCGCAGCAAGATTCTACTTGAATATTTTGATGAAACCCAGGTTGAAAAATGTGGCGTGTGCGATGTTTGTATTGAAGAAAAACGCAGGTCGGAAAAGTCTTCTGTTTTTGAACGGATTACGTTTGAAATTCTGGAATTGCTGGCTGAAAAGCACTATGCTTTAGATGAGTTGATTACTTCCTTGAACGCCGGAACCGAAAAGGAACGGGTGGAGGGATTGAGGAATTTGCTTGATGCGGGGAAGATAAAAACAGACGGGTTGAAGTATTATGTTTAGTACATCTTGTCATGCTGAACTTGTTTCAGCATCTTAAACAGTCATAAGTGCGAGATCCCGAAACAAGTTCGGGATGACCAAGTACTTTAAGAATATTGCTATTAAAAACCTTGTCATTCCGACCAAAGGAGAATCTCTTGAGTTTGCGCTTTAGATATCTCTCTGCGTTCGATATGACAAAACGCTTTAGAGAAACGTCAATGGTAGCTTGATTCGACGATAGGAGAAGATATCTTGAGTTTATAACGCGGGCTACCTATCTGTTTGCTTATCCACCCCAACCCTGCCAGCGGGGAACAGTAAGTGCTTTAGGAATTGTAGTGGAACGATAAGGGTCGTTAGAGATAAATTTTCTTATATACTATGCCTAAGCACCTAGTATCCCCCGTCCAATGTCATTAAGTTAAGGGATTTTCATATGCTATCTTTCTGATTTTTAGTCACTATGGGTTTCATTTTGTTTCTGTATTTACCAACTTCTCTTTTGTTGGCTCTGTTATTTCGTATAGGAACAGTATTTTTAAGAAACA
>JANMZB010000503.1:0-15990 GCA_031382725.1 Sphingobacteriaceae bacterium
ATCTCGTGATCAAGAAGTGCATCGCAAGCAAGGTTTTTGGGTTGGGATCCGAGTTTGATGAAAGCTTTATCGTGATTCCAATTCTTATTCATAACGTCAGCTGTCCAATCGTACAATTCATCAAGGGGTTTATCAAGTAGTACAACCGAACAAGCATAAAAATTTAATTCTCCATCATCAAACGTTAATGAAAGCCTAACTGGTGTTGATTTTGATTCATTGATCCGGTATGAACCGAAAAGCATAACATAAAGTGAATACGAATAGTAAAGTATTCGAAACAGATTAGAAAATGTTTGCCCCAGCTTTTGAAATCAACTATTTGTTGATTCTCCAAAATACTTAAATCAATCGCTTTTGTGTTTCCATCAGCTAGGAATACGGTTTTACCTATAAAAGATGATACAGCTTCCTTTAGAATAACAATTGAAGGTCCTTCGGGCATAATACATTTAACTGATCAAAGCAAAACTTAGTCCAAGAGTTGTATCAAAAAAATTGCAATTAATTCGAATTGCAGGAGAAGCTGCGTTATTCAAATTAATTACCTTGAAAGAATTTTAATCATTATGAATCGAATTTTAACTGCTTTAATATTATTTACAACATTCCAGGCGGTAGCTCAAAAATTTAATAACCTGGCTTTAACACCACCAATGGGATGGAATAGCTGGAATAAATTTGCATGCGAGAATGTTAACGAGAAAGTGTTAAGAGACATGGCAGACGCTATGATAACCTCCGGAATGAAAAGTGCAGGTTACGAATACGTTGTAATTGACGATTGCTGGCAAATAGCCAGAGATAGTGCGGGAAATATTCTAGCCGATCCTAAAAAATTCCCTTCCGGCATAAAAGCTTTAGCTGATTATATCCATAGCAAAGGATTAAAATTAGGGATTTATTCATGTGCAGGCAATCAAACCTGCGCTCTTCGGCCCGGAAGCCGTGGATATGAGTTTCAGGATGCCCGCCAATATGCAGCTTGGGGAGTGGATTATTTAAAGTACGACTGGTGCCATACAAGCACACAAAGTGCACAAGAATCTTATACTTTAATGCGCGATGCCATTTACAAAGCCGGAAGACCAATGGTATTTAGCTTATGCGAATGGGGTTTGAGCAAGCCATGGTCGTGGGCGGCAGAGGTTGGTCATTTATGGCGGACAAGTGGCGATATTTTAAACAGCTGGAGTACTCCCGACGCCGGATATGGCAAAGTATGGAGCGGCGGAGTGGTTATTAATCTCGACATGCTTAAAGGCTTAGAAACTTATGCCGGACCCGGCCGGTGGAATGATCCCGATATGCTTGAAGTTGGAAACGGTGTTTTAACGCCTGAAGAAGACAAATCGCATTTTAGTTTATGGTGCATGATGGCAGCTCCATTAATGACGGGAAACGATTTAAGTAAAATGACACCGGCTACAAAAGCCATCTTAACAAATAAAGAAGTAATAGACATTGATCAGGATAAGCTAGGGAAACAGGGTTATAAAATATTAGATGAACTAGAGTATGAGATTTTTTTAAAGCCACTTAGTGGCGGAGATACGGCAATTTGCTTGTTTAACAGAAGTGAGAAAGTAAAAAATGTCGAGGTAAAGTGGAGTGATTATAAGATCAGTTCAGAATTCCGTCTCCGGGATATGTGGAAGCATAAAGATGTAGGCAATACCGCAACACCGCTTAAAGTTCAAATACCTGTACATGGAGTTCAATTATACAGGTTGCATAAAAGGGAATTATAGGATTTGCTTTAAAATCAGTCGTAAAAATCTTGTAAAGAGCCGAAGTAAGTATAATCCCAGCCTTCAGTTATATCCTGATATTCTTTTTCAGGAATGTTTGTATGTTGTAATTCAACCGAAGTACCATCTTTTACAGAATGAAGTTTAATAGTAACAATAGATGGTTCTTCCTGATCGCCAAAGTACCACTGTTGTACAATACGCTTCCCATATTCAAATTCCAGATTTTTTCCAACTATGCTTCCTTCCCATAAAGAAAATTCAGAACCAGGTACGTCAGACATTGCGGCTTCTTCGCCCGTCCACAAATTAATTGTAGCAGGAATAGTTAGTGCTAAATATACTTCCTCAGGAGTTGATGCAAGTGTATAATACTTTTTATAATTCTTCATTTGAGACTCGAAGTTACCATTTTATACTGAGATCATACATCATTTCAAACTTTATGTAAACCGCTTAAAAAAAGGTGTTTATAAATCAATCTTTTTCTATTTAGTTAGCGTATACACCAAAAGTTATACTTCAAAAATCGAACCTAAAGAATTTGAAAGCATATAAATTTTCAAATTTCAAACAGCATAAAATGTTATATCAATTGGGATTATTGAGGATATATGATTATTTAATTGCTATGACAAAAAACAACTCTCTGGAAGGGGTAAAGCACCTGCTGATACTATTAGTATTTCTATCTGGCAGCTTAAATCTATTCGCACAAACATCAGATAAGATTTCTTCCAGTTTCACTATGAAACAAGGCTTATCTTCAAATACTGCAACATGTATATTAAAAGATAAAAAGGGTTTTATCTGGGTTGGTACTTCCGAAGGACTGAACCGGTTCAATGGCTACGAATTCAAAGTATTTTACAGCCTTAAAGGTGATCTGCAATGTTTATCAAATAACAATGTTAGAAGCATCACCGAAGATCATGATGGCAATATCTGGGTAGGCACGCTTAACGGGCTAAATATGTATAATTCTGTTACCGGAAAGTTTACCCAATATTATCATAGCAATACCAAAAACAGCTTAAGTCATAACGAGATTCTAAGCACTTTTACTGATAGGGCCGGAAACATATGGATAGGTACCGAAAATGGTCTAAACAAACTCGACCTCCAAACTAAAAAATTTACCAATTATTTAAGTGATCCTAAAAACCCTAATGATTTATCAGCACAAGCGATTTCCTCTATCGTTGAAAATAGAAACGGCAACCTGTATGTGAGTATGTGGTCTGGAGGAGTTAATGAGCTAAATCCTAAAACAAATAAGATCTCCCATATAATAACCGAAAAACTCCTTTCTAAAGGTTTAGGTAGCGATGTAGTAACTTTAATGGTAGACAATGCAGGTATGTTGTGGATGGGCACTTTTGAAAATGGGGTGGTAAAATTTGATCCTGACAAAAATGAGGTTACCTCATTTTTCGAAAAAAATAAAAAAGAGCGTGCAACAAGTATTGCATCTATAATTGAAACAGATAAACAAAACCTTTGGGTTGGTTCAAGTGAGGGATTATACAGTTTGGATAGAACCACAGGAAAGTGGACTTTTTATAATTATATATCTGAATTTGAACAAGACAGGATAAACCTTAGTTACTTATATTCCGAGAGTAAATCAAGTATTTGGATAGCAACTCGAACTAAAGGCATTGCTCAAATACAGTTTGATCAATTCAAATTTAAAACAACTCTTACACACACACTTTTTCCGGATGCGATAAGTTCTTTTTTATCAGAAATTGAACAAAAAGGCTCTTATCTTTTATTTGGTGGTGGTAATGGTTTAATTGTGTACAATAAAAACACTAAAACGTACAAAACATTTTCACACACAAATGAAACAACCAGCATCAGCAGTAATTACGTTGCTCATGTTAGCGTTGATTCTAAAGGTAAAATTTGGGTTTTAACAGATAAAGGCTTTGATGAATTTGATCAAACAACAGGTAAATTTAAAAGACATACTCATAACTCTTTTTTAGGCGGTGTATACAATGACAATGATTACAGAGGAATATTGGAAATTGGTAATGGAGAATATTGGTTGGCCTCAGATGCCGGAATTAAAATATTCAATTCTAACACAGGCAAATTTAATCATCTTTATAGTGATAAGAACAATTTTAATTCGCTAAGTGATAACAGAACTAAAAGTATATTTAAAGATCATAAAAATAATATTTGGGTAGGCACTTTTAGAGGATTAAACAGATATAACAAAAGCTCAAATACTTTTACCAGATTTCTTTTTGACAACCAGGTAAAGGGATCTATTAGTAGCAACGTTATTAACTCTATTTATGAAGACTCTAAGAAAAATCTTTGGATCTGCACACCAAACGGCATAAATAAATATAATCAAAAAAACGAAACGTTTGAGGCATTTGATAAATCTAAAGGATTGAGCAGCAATTCTGTATTTAGCTGTATTGAAGATAACTCTGGCAATATATGGATTAGCAGCAGTATGGGTCTGTCCAGATTAGATTCCAAAAGATCAATTTATAATTACGATGAACGAGACGGCATTGTTGGCACTCTTTTGAATTGTATAAAAAACAAAAAAGGAAACTTAATTTTTGCCGGGGATCATGGTTTTATCGAATTTGATCCAAGAAAGATCAAACACAATGTTGCTCCACCACCTGTTTATATAACCGATTTCACACTCTTCAATAAGCCGATTCCAATAACTAAAAACGGCATACTGACCAATGACATTAGCTCAACTTCAGAAATTAGTTTAACCTACAAAGAATCTGTATTCACCTTCAACTTTGCAGCGCTTAACTACCTATTGCCCGAGAAAAATCAATACGCCTACAAAATGGAAGGCTTTGATAAAGACTGGAATTATGTAGGCGGTAAAAGAACTGCAACTTATACCAACCTCGATCCCGGCAAATATACTTTCCGGGTTAAAGCATCTAATAATGATGGCCTTTGGAACGAGAAAGGAACCTCTATCAAAGTAATTATCACTCCTCCTTACTGGGCCACCTGGTGGTTCAGAACAATTGTAATTCTAAGCGTACTTGCTTCAGCCTTTGCTTTTTACCGTTACCGGATCAATCAGATTCAATCACAAAAGAAAGAACTGGAGTTCCAGGTTGAGTTAAGAACTGCCGAAGTTGTACAACAATCAGAAGAGTTGAAAGTTCAAGCTGATAATCTTCTAGCAGTAAATGAGCAACTTGAAGCTCAATCGGAAGAACTTCAAGCTCAATCGGATGAAGTTCAATCGATGAATGAAGAACTTGAAACTCAATCAGTAGAATTACAGGCCATGAATGTGGAATTGCAGGAAGAGCGCGAAAAGGCCGACAAAGCCAATCTGGCTAAAAGTGTCTTCCTGGCAACCATGAGTCACGAAATCAGAACGCCTATGAATGGCGTTATCGGGATGGCTTCACTCCTGTCTGAAACTCCACTAAACTCTGAACAACAAGACTATGAAAGCGTAATTAAAACCAGCGGCGATGCGTTGCTAACAGTAATTAACGATATTCTTGACTTTTCGAAAATCGAAAGCGGAAATATGGAGCTTGAGCAGCATCCCTTTAACCTACGCCAGTGCATTGAACAGGTGATGGATGTATTCGCAAGCAAGGCCGCATCTCAGGGCCTTGATCTGGTTTACCAGATCGATTATAATGTACCTGTTCAAATCATCGGAGACAGTGTGCGATTGCGCCAGATTCTTCTAAACCTGGTAAGCAACGCCCTGAAGTTTACCCATAAAGGTGAAGTGTTTGTGGAAGTGAAGCTCACTCAAACGTATAATGATGGTCTTGAACTTACTTTTAATGTCAAAGATAGTGGTATCGGCATACCCAAAGATAAACTCTCACGCTTATTCACAGCCTTTTCTCAAGTTGATTCTTCAACTACAAGGCAGTATGGGGGTACGGGACTCGGCTTGGTAATTAGTGAGCGCCTGATAAAACTGATGGAGGGTGAGATTTGGTTAGATAGTGAAGTTGGGAAAGGAACAACTTTTAGCTTTAATATAAAAACTAAAGCAGGACAACAATCTGAAAAGCAGTATGCTTATTTAAATACAGCGGAAAATGAGGGAAAACGAATTCTGGTAATTGATGACAATCAAACTAATTTATCAATTCTTAAAGCTCAGCTAGAATTATGGAAAATGGTTCCGGTTTTGGCACTTTCGGGCAAAAAAGCACTTAAAATTTTAGCTGAAGAACAAGATTTTGATTTGGTTATTACCGATATGCAAATGCCTGATATGGACGGTATTAATGCTGCAGAAAAAATCAAGGCCTTATTGCCTGAGGTTCCAATCATTTTGTTGAGCTCTGTAGGAGATGAATCAAGATCAAAATATCCTAACCTATTTGATTCCGTTCTTACAAAACCGGTAAAACAAACCCAACTATTTAATTTGGTGCAGGCGGCACTAAAACAACATACGCTTATACCGTCTGCACAGCAGCCTGTTGAGAAGAAAGCCTCAATCTTATCAGAAGATTTTGCTATTGCTAATCCACTCGAAATACTTCTGGCAGAAGATAATCTGATAAACCAGAAGCTGGCCACACGGGTATTAAATAAACTCGGTTACACAATTGACATAGCCGAAAACGGAAAGATTGCCGTTGATATGCTTGGCGAAAAAAGCTACGACATTATCTTAATGGATGTGCAGATGCCGGAAATGGATGGATTGGAAGCGTCACGATATATTCGTCAAAGCAATGTTAAGCAGCCGGTAATAATTGCCATGACAGCTAACGCCATGCCTGAAGATCGTGAAGCTTGTTTACAGGCTGGAATGAATGACTATATCTCCAAACCGATCAATCTTGAAATACTGGTAGAAAAGTTAAAGGAAACTGCAGATAAAAAGGCTGAAAAGCCTGCGAATAAATCAGTATCAAAAGCTTGAAAGGCACTGTAATAATTCCTAATCTCAATACGCCTTCTTCAAATAGGATATTAAAGTAGTATTGCTCAGCTTTTCCTCAATAGTTATATAATCCGGGTACGCTATCTCCTTGCTTCCAATCAGGAAATATGGTTTAATTTTGAAAGTAACCGGAACAGTTTTTTCAGTGGTATCGGAAAGAAAATCTGTAACGGCCTGCTGATTGCCCGGATTCGAAATAAGCTGGTAAATATCTTTCTCCTGTCGGACAGGAATTACAGTAGAACCACCGTTGGCTTTGATGTTGATTTTTTGATCAATTAGCCCTGTGAATAACTCCGTACTTTTAACAAATACTTTGTACTCGAACTTATTAATCCCCGCATCCTCCTGTCCCGGATTAATGATTTTTAAATTTACAATACCTCTAAGCGGCATCTTTTGATTCAGGTAAGCAAAAGCTATTTGAGGTGCTTTAAGTAAATTAAATCCCCCACCCGTAACCAGTTGATTAAGATCTACGTTAGCTAAGTAAGCACTATCTACAGATTCAATTTCATAAGTACAAACTTCGAGTGCTTTAAGCTGCTCCGCCTGTTCTTTCACCTCACAGGATGATAATAGAAATAATATGCTACAAAAAATTATACTTGTTTTCATAAACTGATAACGCCGAATTAAGTTAATTGATTTATTATCGCGGTAGAACAAATTTTTATTTCGTCAAGCAATTGAGTTAAACATATTAATTTTGCGCCATGCAAGAGCCATTTGATATAGAATTAAAAGGAATTATTTATTCAGTTTTCCCGGAAGAAGAGGATACCTACACGATTTTTAAAGAGGGTATAGAGTATGTAAAGATTCAAAAAGACAATGATACAAACTGGCTTAAACTTGATGACGAAACTGATTTACCACTATTTGATGAAGATGCTGAAGTAAATGATATTGGCCGTGCGATTACAGAATCATTAACGAACTAGCTTTTAAATAATCCCGTGCAGTGAAGCACCTTTTACAGCCAACCTTTCAATCTGTCGTTCTACCGCTTCATCTTTAATTAGTTCCGGCGCATGATGCGGTTTCTTTCGGGCATCAATAATTAAAGGCCCCTTGCATCCCCAGTGCTTGTTCTCAACAAAGCAGTTAATGCCGTAAATATCATGCGAAGGATTACTGCGCGTAAAAGTAACCCAAACCAGGTTGTTTATATTTTCGGCTGTAAACCCGGCATCATCACAAAGAACCATTAAAGCAATATTTGTTTCGTGGGTTTTGAGGTGTCGGTTAAGAAGTTCTACTTCAGCCTCAGTAGCTTCCGCTGATACGTACTTAGGGGCTTCAACTGCAACCACGCCAGGCATCGCTAATTTACAATTGTTAAATGGCCGCGGCAGACCAAATGTTGATGGCATCTCTTTCAGTAGCTCTCGTTTAACTTCGCCGGCAGCGGCAAAAACCACTTTAGAACCCGTGTTTAAATCGCTACCGCTGTAGTCAAGTGTATCGATAGTGGTTTTTGTATAGAAGTGCAAATCGCGGGTAAAATCAATTCGCTCTAATACATGTATCAGAAACGCTTCTACATTATGCGTATGAAGTTCGGGATTATCCTCCCGGGCAGCGATGAATAAATACTTTGCCAGGCTTAATTGATTTTTTCCCAGAATGTGATTAGCAATTGTTAAAATTTCCTGCGGCTTTCGGCCGGATAAATACGGTGTATATCGTTCGCTCCCGATTGCGAATAATAGCGGATGCACTCCGGCTGCATCCACAGCATTTACCTCATGTAACCCATTAATCTCTTTCGGAATGGCTGCTCCCGTAATATCGTGAATAAGTGCCCCAAAGCTGGTATCCTCCTGCGGCGGCCTGCCCACTACCGTAAAAGACCAGATCGCATTTTTCCGGTGATAAACATTATGAACCTTCATCAAAGGGAATGGATGAGCAAGACTATAATATCCCAGATGATCCCCGAAAGGGCCTTCCGGTTTATTTTCATTTGGGTAAACCGTTCCGGTAATTACAAAATCGGCATCTGCGGAAATGCAAAACCCTTCCTCGTCATAATAGTATCTGAAACGGCGATTGCCTAGTGCGCCGGCAAAAGTGAGCTCAGATAATCCTTCGGGTAAGGGCATTACTGCTGCAAGAGGATGCGACGGCGGTCCGCCTACGAAAATACTCACTTTTAGGGACAGCCCTTTTGCATTGGCTTTTGATTGATGGACACCAATTCCCCGATGTAGTTGATAATGCAAACCAATCTCCTGGTTTTGTATGTAATCATTTCCACCCAATTGAATACGATACATACCTAAATTCGCATTCATCGCACCTGGCTTATCCATGTCTTCGGTATAAACCTGGGGCATTGTTACAAATGGGCCACCATCCATTGGCCAGTTTACAATTTGCGGTAATTCGGAAATGCTTGTTTTACCAAATTTAACAGGAGCGTTCCAACCGCCTTTCATCGGCAAAGCCGATAATGCGGTTAAAGCAACATTTAAATATTTAAAAGGGTTTCTGGCCGCTTTCGCGGGATCAGACTTTAAGTCGACCAGAATTTTAATCTTGTCAAGTGTATCTCTGAAAAGAAATTTTGAGCGATCTAACGTTCCAAATAGATTAGATACTGCCGGAAATTTGCTTCCTTTAATATTTTCAAAATAAAGTGCAGGCCCTTCCTTTTCATAAACCCGAAGATGAATGGCAGCCATCTCCAGATATGGATCTACTTCTTCTTTTATGCGGATAAGGTGACCATTTTTTTCAAGGTCTGTTACACATTCAGCCAGACTTTTATATCCCATGTTTCAAAGGTAATAATTTGCAGAACAGCCTTGGCTTAAAGCATATTTCTTGACTTTAAGGTGGAGCATTTATAGAATAGATTCAAGCGAAGGAAGATAATTTTAAAGATTACCAGAAAAAGGTCAGAGAGGAGTGCATAACTTAACGTGAGTTTTGGGTCTTTTAACTGAAGTACTTTGTGATTTCTGTTATGCCTTGGCCGGGCAGGCTTCTTTCTTTTCCTTAGATGAAAAGAAACAAAAATCAAGGCTTTCGAGTCTTGAGCTAAAAGTTTAAAATAAGGCTCATCTGCAATCCAAGCCGCGGGTTATGGTTGTGCTGGCTTGGATTTTCTAATCCGCTTCTCCGGATTGCTTCCCTTCAGCTCATTATGTTCTTTCAGCAAGCCTTCTTTTAAACTTTCTTAACGCTCAATCCTCTGAGGCCGGCCTGCTTGATGCATTTGACTTTGAATAAAGTAACAAAGAATCACTAAAATAGCCTAAGAGCGAGCGGTAGCCCGAACAAAAAGGCGGCCGAGCATTTTTTTGTTCTTGATTTTTTTGGTACTTTTTTCATCAAGGAAAAAAGGACTAGGCCAACGCCCGGCTATGAGGGCGTCGACATCATCCTCAAGCACAAACTTCCGGATTGCTTCCCTCCAGCACAATATATGTAAGTGTCTACTGGGAGTTTAGGGCCTTTTTGTGACATATAGGATAAATTTAACATTGAAATGCATTGAGATACAAAACTCACGTTAAACTTATTTTGCCTTTATCTTTTTACGTGATCCGCCAGCCGTATCCGCTTATCAGGGTTTTTGTCGTCCAAATTCAACAAGATAATAATAGAAATTACCGGCAGCAAAAACGAAATCAAGAACCAAAACCAAAACTTTCGACCTTGACTTCTTGCAAGTAAGCCCGCGATGATTTGAGGAGACAAAACTATCGCGGCAGCGAATATGAGTAAAGGAATTTCAGGCATCTCAGAACAAACCCCAAAATAAGCTTATTTCACAATATTTGCGTCCGACTCAACAACATCGTTAATCTGCTTTTTGCTATACAACTCAATCCGGTTAAGAACGTGAATTGCAATAGTTAGCCAGATTACACCCATACAAAATCCCGCTATTACATCGCTTGCGTAATGTACTCGCAAGTACACACGACTAATTCCAATTGAAAGTATAAACACTACCAATAAAGAAATAATGATTGTTTTTATGGTCGGATTTAGTTCCTTCCGGTTTATAAAATAGATGATTAGACCGAAAAATGTAACACTCATCATTGAATGTCCGCTTGGAAAACTTAAACCTCTGGCAGGTTCCAATAAAGGCATCAAGGGACGCGGCCTGTTAAACATGGTCTTTAAAAAAAACATCAGCAGCAAGCTGCTTAATGATATTGCAGGAATCTTGATAGAATACCATCTATGCTTCCTTATAAACAGAAAATAAGAGATCAACAATAGATTGGCCGCAATCATAACCTGGTAATTGCCAATCACACTTAAAAAAAGCATTACATTGGTTACGCTTTCGCGGATAAAAGGCTCGAAAAAATTAAATGCTGCCTGATCGAATCCCTCCTTCTCATCTAAAAATATATACTTTGCCACAGCTAAAAAAGCAATTAGCGAGCAAAGAAAAAGGAATACTGTTAACAGCGTTTCTGCTGTAAAAAGCATCACTCCGGCTAAACCGCGCCTGTATATTTTTTTTACTCCTTTAAACATTCAAAACTCCTCAACAAATAACTTCTTCTTCATTACAACCATTGTACGTTTGATATTTGAATAATGATTTCTGCATTAAAAAGTTTTATCAATGAATGCAAAGCAACCTTTAGGCTTTGCTTACCTTTGATTTTTTGTAAATCAATCTTTTCAACGAAATTATGGATTTTAAGTTAGGTGAATTTGTTCGTTTTGTAGATGAAAGACGTGAAGGATATATTACGAAGATATTCGACGATCAAATGATCGGTGTAACCGGTGATGACGATTTTGAGATTCCGGTACCTGCTAATAAAGTAACCAGAGTTCATGGTCACGTTTATAAAGGAGTTGAAAATCAGGCATTCAATGAAAAGCCAATACCATTAGCCGAGTTTAAAACCAGTGGCGTTCAGCTTGCTGTTGTTAGCGATGCTGCTAAAGGTTCGGTGGTTTATTTCCATTTAGTAAACGACACATCTTATCAGTTACTGGCAACACTCAGCACACAAAAAGAAACGTTTCAAAAAGGTGTATTTGCTGGCATCATTGCGCCAAATGCTACAGCAAAAGTCTTTTCTGCTTCTTTAACGGAATTAAGTAACTGGCCCAAATTTAGTATCCAAGTCATCTTTTACTCCGGTCTTGAAGCCCAATTAAAAGAACCGCTGGTTTATGAAGTAAAATTTTCTGCTAAAAATTTCGCTGGGGCAAAGAAAGAAGTCGCTTTACTTAAACAACAGGCCTGGTCAGTTCAAATAGATGAACCAGAATTAAAGATTGATGCACAGAAATTAAAAGAAAGTTTTTTTAAGCCCGCTGAAGAAATAAAGGAAATTGAGAAACCGGCAAAGGAAGTTGATCTGCATATTGAAAAGCTTCGGGATGATTATCAATTTTTAAGTAGTGATGAAATCCTAAACATCCAACTCAATAGCTTTAATAAAGCTTTAGATGCGGCAATTGTACATAAACTTCCTTCAATTGTATTTATCCATGGTGTTGGCAACGGGACGCTGAGTTATGAAATACAGAAAGTTGTGAGTAAACACAAGCAAGTTAAAACTTATATGGACGCCCGTAAAGAAAGATACGGATATGGTGCTACAGATGTATTTCTAAAATAAACTGGAAACTAATCTTCCTCTTCGGTTTCGGAGACATTTGTAGCTTTATAAGAGCGAAAAGCTTTGCTTACAGCATCTTCAAGCTGTTTAATGTTAAAGGGTTTTTGTAAAACATAATCAGCCCCGGCTTTCTCAGCTAAAGCATCAATATCATCATTAGCGGTGAAATAAATTACAGGGATATCAGAGTATTGAGGGTTATGTTTTATAATCTGCGTTGCTACAATTCCGCCTTCATCAGGGATTTTATGATCCATGAAAATTACTGAAGGATTGATGGATTCAATTTTTTCAATGATATCATTACAGTCGGGAATAGTATACACCTCCCAGTCTGCATCAGTTAGAACCAAAGCAACTATTTCAGAGATGTTTACATCATCATCGCATACTAGAACACGTTTCATTCGCTAAACCTTTTTTTTATTATTACACAGAAAATCAGTGTACAAAAATATTATCAATTATTCTGCCAGTTTTAACTCAATTAGCCTCTGCCATTACTTCGGCATGAACCTTTTGCAACATTACCAATAATTCATCAAGTTTAATTGGCTTTGAAAGATAATCGTTCATGCCGGCATCTTTGCAAGCTTCCCTGTCTTCTGCCATCGCATTAGCCGTCATGGCAACAATCATAGGCTGTTTTTCGAAGTTTGCCCTAATATGACGAGTCGTTTCCAAGCCATCGAGTTCAGGCATCATGATATCCATAAATATTAAATCATATGGATGGTTAACCAGCTTATCAACAGCTTCTTGGCCATTATTAGCCAAGTCGGGATTGTAACCTAATTTGCTTAAAACTTTAATGATTAGTTTTTGATTGATGGGATTGTCTTCGGCAATTAGAATGTCTAAAGGATTACTTTCCGCAAACTCTATCGACAAAACATTGGTAGATTTTTGCTCCGGATTGGCAATTTGCACCTGATTTTTTAGCGCAATCTGGATAACCTTACAAAGGTGCTGTTGCTTTACAGGTTTTGTTAAAATGGAAGAAAATAAATGCGGGTACCTTTTTTTGCTTTCATCGCCAATTGAACTCAACAAAATAACCGGCATATCTACATACTTCTCTTTTACAATTGTACTAAATCGCACACCATCCATTTCGGGCATTTGCATATCCGTAATGATTAGGTCATACTTACTATCGGCCGACAAAATTTCAAGTGCCTCGATAGCGGATGATGCTAAAGTGGGTGCCAACTTCCATTGCTCCAGTTGAATTCTAAGAATTTTACGGTTAGTGCTGTTATCATCAACTACAAGTACTTTTTTGCCTTCGCAGCCAACAAGAGTAAGGTTTACATATTGCACAACAGAACCCGAACTTACTTCACTCTCAATGAAAAATTTGAAAGATGTTCCTTTATTTAATTCGCTTTCTACAATGATCTCCCCACCCATCAGGTTTACCAATCGTTGTGAAATGGCCAATCCTAAGCCAGAACCACCATATTTCCGGGTAACCGATGAATCTACCTGCGTAAATGGAGTAAATAGCGTTGGCACTTTGGCCGGGTCGATACCAATACCGGAATCCCGTACTTCAAAACCAATGGCCAGTTTTTTATCTTTTGGTGCTTCGATTAAACTGACTACCACAAACACTTCGCCTTCGTGGGTAAATTTCAAAGCGTTATCGATGAGGTTTATTAAAACCTGTCTTAATCGTGTTCCGTCGGCGAGCAGATTTGCCGGTATCTCGTGATCTATCTGATAAATTAAATCGATACCTATTTGTGCCGCATTCGCGGAGAACATATCCAAGACTTCCTCAATACACTGCCTGATGTCGAAATTTTGATAATCAAGTTCCATTAAACCAGACTCAATTTTAGAGAAATCTAAAATTCCATTAATTACACCTAGCAGCGCTTCCCCACTGGTGTGGATGGTATCTGCATATTCCCGTTGTTCTTTATCTAATTTGGTTTCGCATAACAAAGCCGACATGCCCAATACGCCGTTCATTGGCGTACGAATTTCGTGGCTCATGGTAGCAAGAAAAGTGCTTTTTGCCTGGTTAGCATTTTCGGCTTCCTTTCGGGCAGCCTCAGCTTCTTTTCGGGCCTGTTGCTCTTGTTGCTTTTGCTCAAGCAATTGTGAGTTTAACGTTTGTAAATGGTCGGTTTGCGTAAGCAATTCCTGATTAAGCTTTTGTACATCCTCAGATTGAGCCTTCAGTTCATGCGACTGAACCTGCAATTTTTCATTCAGCTCCTGAAGTTTTTCTGCCTGTTTTCTAACCTCCGCTGTGCGTGCTTTAACTTCTTCTTCCAGGGCATACTTTTGTGCCTTAACACTATTCATCCTAAACTTATAGAATGAAAAAATCAAAGCCAGGGCAATCAAGGCTCCTGCTGCTCTAAACCACCAAGTGTTTATCCATAAGCTTTGCGAAACATCAATTGATGCATTATTTAGTTCATTCCCGGTACCCGTTCCCTGATAAATTTTAAAAAAGAGGCAGCTTAACTCGTCGGTATACTTTTCATATCCGGGCAAGGAGTTTGCAACAACGTTTCCCGAGGGAACAATATTTTCGAAATCAGCATTATTAGAATAAGCCTGAAGGCTGGAGAATATTAAAAAAACACCTAAGAAAACGAGGTTAATAACCTTTGATCTACACTTGGCCATACTTGAGTTTGAGTAGCTCTTATACCTCTTATTATTCTATTAAGTTACATCCCAGACTATAGGAGAAGGAAAAAACATTTGTAGGAAAATCAAATGTTTAATTTGCCATCAGCGACCTTTAAGAGAGAAAGATGATTTGTAAACCAAATACTTTTAAATCAGGCTTTGAATGCCCGGATCATTCTAGGCTTCCCCTGTAAATCCCTTTTTAATTCTGCTTTAAACCCTTTTTCAATTAGCAATGCGATAGTTTCATCACCATAAAGTTCATTGATCTCTAAAAACAAATAACCATCGTCATTCAAATTCGAAGTCGAAAAGTTAGCTATAGCATTATAAAAAAGAAGGGGATTATCGTCGGGAACAAATAAAGCCTCATGTGGCTCATGCACTAAGACGTTGTTTTGCATGCCCACTTTTTCAGAATAAGTAATATATGGAGGATTGCTTATGATAATATCGAACCCGGAATTACTAATTGAATACTCAGTATTTAGAATATCTCCTTCTAAAAGAGTTACTTCTACAGCATTGAGCTCACAATTTTGGCGAGCTGTTTCGAGAGCATCTTTCGAAATATCAATTGCTGTAATACTTGATAGGAAAAGATTTTTTTTGATGGCAATAGGAATACAACCACTTCCCGTACCTATATCTAAAATATTCGAAGAAGAAATATTCTCTAATTTAATACTTTCTAAAATCCAGTGCACCAATTCCTCGGTTTCCGGCCTTGGCACCAACACACTAGAATTCACTTTAAAACGCAGGCCAAAAAAATCTGCTTCTCCTAGTACATGCTGTATAGGTTTTTCAAATCTTAACTCACCCAGAATGCGAATTAATGCAGTTTCCTCACTCAACAATAAATCTTTTCTTTTATGAAGCATGTAATAGCTTTTGCTTATTCCGCAAACATTTTGCACGGCAAGTAAGGCAATAGCTTTGATCTCCTCCTTATCATAAAAGCCAGGCATTTGCTCCAGAAAAATTTCTTCGATTTCGGCTATCGTCATACGGCAAAGGTATTATA
>JANMZB010000542.1:0-2366 GCA_031382725.1 Sphingobacteriaceae bacterium
AGGCGTATCAGTAAAAAAGGTATCGAACAGTACCTCTTGCGCAGGAGAAATGCCGCAAATAGCTTTAATATAACCTAACGTTTGAGGAGTGCGCTTCATTTTAGCCAGCTCATCAATGCATGGATGGTCAAAAGGGATTTCCATATGCAATACATCCGGCTCGGCTAAGCGTGGTGTACTTAAACAAAAAGGACGTTCGTCATTATTAGTGATCCATAGGGCAATGCTTTGTGAAGCTTTGTTATAAAATTCACTTTCATACAAAAGTGATTCAAAAAACCTAAAGCCAGGATTGTTATTACGATCGTAAAACAATTCTACGTAACCTTTTAAAAGTTCAGGAACCTTTTTATAAAGATCTTCTAAACCGTATCCTTTCGCTTCATTCAATAACAATTTGTCAAGCTCTTTTACAGCTTTAGCAAATTGTATTACTTTTTCCTGCTTTTGAAAAGACTCTTGTTCTAAAGCCGATACCTCATCTATTCGCTTTCCTCCAAAATCCATAAAAGGGCCACCCCTCATTTTTGGATTGAGTACAGCTTCGGCGTGTATTGAAGGTGCCGACAAATATGATTCAATAATCGTAAGATGTCTACCAACTATATTCATAGCGGCTGTAGCCGGAGAAATCAAATGGCTCCAGGCATACCATTTATCTACCAATGGTTCTAAAACAACATTGGGTTTTAAGTACATTAATTTATCGTTCATGAGATTAAAAAGACGTTAAAATATAGATTGTGATATTTGATGAACATAATCAGCAACATTATCAATTGCCTTATAAGTCAGAATTTTTATTTAGTTTCATTTATTAAGCAATATTTTGTTTTTTCTAGAATATTTTTTGGGCTCTATAGGTAAACACCAATTGTGATCCCTTAAATTATTGTACTTGATTCTAAAAATTCTAAATTTGCGATTAGTTTAAAATAACTCAACGTAAAATATCGGAAAATATAATTATAGTTTCAGTAAACTCAAGTTATTTAAAAAACAAATTTACCTCTCTTCAATTATATTTTTGCCAACGTCACAAAACGTTTTGCGCTTTTGGTAAAAATAATTCAAATTTAAAGTAACACCCACCAATGACAAGCAATGGTGGTATTATGTTGAATTACTTATATACTATATGAATCCTTTGCTTAATTCCATCTCTATTTTAAAAGATGCACCTACAAAAACCCTTGATGGGATTAATTGCTTTAATCGCGACGGTGATAATGAGTGGTTCGAGAGTGCTTATACCGATTTAACAGAGCCATGGGATTACAGTAAGCGTGGCGGTGAATTGTTTCGGCAGAAATTTTCTGTCGAACAAATACGAAAACATAACAATGCGCCAAAGGCATTACTGGAATTAGGCTGCAGCAAAGGTTTGATGACAAAATTGCTAATTCCATTCTGTAAAAATATTTATGCGTCTGATATTTCTTTAAGTGCTATTAAAGCTTGTAAAGAAAACTGTGATATTCCTGCAAAACAACATAATTGCAACATGGAGTATTTTGTTACTGGTATACCAGGGCTTCCCTTCGCAGATAACAGTTTTGATATAGTAAGCATCTGTGATGGTTTGGCTGGTTGGTGGTTATCGGTAGATCAAAGACGACAGGCGCTTGAAGACACCCATAGAGTTTTAAAAAAAGGTGGGATAGCAATTTTAACTGATTGTTTAATGCCTGAAGTAAATAAAGATGAGGAGTTTGAAGCTTACATTCAGGTAGTTCGCGAAAGCTCTTTGTCAATTCTGGAGGTAAAATTTCTTTATGATAAACCTTGGTATAAGCTAGAATCTGTTCTAAAGAAAAACCGGTTAGATGGTGTTTTTAGTAAATTGCTAGCTAATGTTTCTTTTGCAAAAGCCTTAAATAGTGTGGGAGGTGTGATAGGAAAAAAAGTTGCTCGCCATATTGTTATAATAGTGCAAAAAGATTGATGGCAATCATTCAACTCAAACGTGAGTACACTTAACATTTATAACGCATGAGATTTTTCCTCTTTGCTTTTACATTAGCAATTACTATTGCCTTAATAGCATTACTTGATAATCCTTTAACTATCGGGAAAAGTAAAACTCCTCGTTTTGGTTACTTCTTCAGCCCGCAACACGGATTTTGGAAAAATGCAGAATCAATAAATGTTGATTTTAATGAGACTTTAAAATCAGCTGGCTTAAAAGGAAATGTTGAGGTCTATCTTGATGATCGGCTTATTCCACACGTTTATGCCGAAAACGAAAATGATGTCTATTTTGTACAGGGATATCTACATGCCAAATTCAGGCTTTGGCAAATGGAGTTTCAAACCCATGTTGCCGCAGGGAGGTTGAGTGAAATAATGGGTGAGGGAGATGCCTT
>JANMZB010000583.1:0-1350 GCA_031382725.1 Sphingobacteriaceae bacterium
AGCTTTAGAGCCGTTTGATCGTCATCAAGCATTCTATCCAATTCTAAAAGCATATCGCCTTGCATAGTACGAAAAACGTCATCTGCTACACCTCGAGTTCCTAGTAAGAGAATAACATTTCGATTCAAATAGTATGGGACCTTCGAACCGGCTCTTACTCAATTCGAAAAAAGAAAAACCGCATGTAAGAACATCGTTTTAAAGTTTTCTATCATGACAAAAACCAACTTATAGTTACCTGCAGCATTCTAAAAAATGGAACTTGGCACTGAATTTGATCATACTTTTTCGAAGTGCAATGTCACGTACAGTTTTTTTCTCTTTTGTAACATTCTTCATGGTAGTGTCATCCCAAGCTACTAGAACGCCTTTAGCTCCACCAAAACGTATTTGAATAATTGAAGTATTTTCCTGTCTTTCTTCAGTGAAATGTGGTATCGTTTCCAACATTGCTTTCATCGCCTTTGTTGAGATAATACCGCAACCATCAGAATGAATATTTTTCTCGTCGAAAGCAATATCATCCACGACGACGTGTCGAAGCATACTTGGATTCTTATCTCTTTGCGTTGAGTTCTGTAATTCATTTTTCATCACATCTTGTCCTTTCAGGCCTTGGAATGTTGTTGAAAAGCATTGACCGATTCGAGCCGCATATTTGGAAGCTGTATTACATCCTGCAAAGTTTCCCATACTATTTCTCATTCCTTCAGCAGTCCATCCTTTTTTCGGTAAGACCATCCACAAAGAGAATTCCTTTAGTTGACTAGAAGAAAACGCCAAAAACTCATATGGTGTTCCATTAACGATTATTCCATCATTTAATGCAGATTTAATCCGATCGACGACGACATCAGTTAAATCTCCAAAAAACAATCTCGCAGAGTTCTCGTCACATATTTGAACTCGAACAAAGGATTCACTAGTAAAACCTTCTTCCTCCACAAATTTTCTAACGACACGGTTGCTTGTTTCTACCTCGTAACACATTGACAATTGTCGACATGGCGTCTTGCATATATTAAAGCAAAAAAATATCATTCATTAGTTTTAGATTGTATCGTCACAGCTTTATCAAGTCAAAAAATAATAATCGGAAGACACGATATGTATAAGCAAATCACTGGTGAAAATCCGTACAAAACGCCGATGATGATTTATCCAGCAGTACATTATACCATGGGTGGACTTTGGGTTGATTATAATTTGATGACGACTATTCCAGGATTGTACGCTTGTGGTGAAGCTAATTTTAGTGATCATGGTGCAAATCGTTTAGGAGCTTCAGCATTGATGCAAGGCTTGGCAGATGGATACTTCGTTTTGCCTTATACTATTGGCGATTATTTA
>JANMZB010000615.1:0-1137 GCA_031382725.1 Sphingobacteriaceae bacterium
CCGGCATCTCAAAGGACAAGCCCCTGTCTATCGGTGGACAAGTTCCTGACCCGTTAATGACCTAGAACCCTGGCTTTGAAGAGCTAGGATCCCGGCTTTAAAGACCTAGGACCCGGGACATGGAAGCCTAAGAATTCCGGACAAGGAAGCCTAGGAATCGTCGGTACAACGAAAGACGGTACCCGGAAAGCGAAAGCCGGTACCCGGAAAGCCGGTACCCGGAGGAAAGAGGGTACCCGAAAGACGGTACCCGGAACGCCGCTCCCCGAAGGCCCGGCAAGAGCATACCCCAAAGCCCGGTACCCGGAAATCAGGTACCCGCCGTTGTCGTCGGCTATGGTACTGATCCCACGTTCTTCGCCGTCGTTGTTAGCCATGGTACTGATGTTACGTCACCTGCCGACGCCGTAGACCCCGGATACCCGGAGTTCGTTTACCACGGTACCGCTCATCCGTTGACCGCTGGAACTAGCCCCGGGTACGTCGGAGGACACGTCCCCGACCCTCCGACATCGTCTAACCCGGTCATCAATCTACGTCAGACGGTCCCCTCCGGAGTTGCGGGGGACAAGTCCCCAACCCACCGCCGTCGTAGATTCCGGTACTGCTTCTATGTCTTTTGTTGATACGGCCTTCCCCGGAAACCCAGCGGGCACTCCCCGACCCACCGACGTCGTCGACATACCCCGGCATTGCAGAGGATAACCCGGCCAGAATACCACCACCCCCACGACGTGCACGTACCTGCTCAGATTCGCACAACCCGGTCTTCCGACACCCACCCGACGGAAATCTACTCGCCGGTATTCGCATATCCCGGTACCCCGCCGCCCACCGCGACGAACACCTACCCACCGATGTCATGGACCCCGGGACTTGCGGAGGACAATACCCCTACCCGCCGACGTCGTGGCAAACCCCGGGCATTACGGAGGACAAGACCCCCCCCGGGAAACTCGGAAGACAAGTCACCCTGACTCTCTCTCATCGTCGAGCACGATAATCAATCTACGTCCGATGCTCCCATCCGGAGTTGCCGTGACAAGTCCCCGACCCTCCGCCGTCGTTGATTGCGGTACTGATGCTATACCTTTCGTTGATACAAATACCCGATCCGCCAATGTCATCGACCAACCC
>JANMZB010000645.1:0-4151 GCA_031382725.1 Sphingobacteriaceae bacterium
AGACATTTTGTCATTCCGCGTGTATTTTTCTTGGTTCTTTCCATTTTTAAAAAATATAAAATTAAAATAAATATTAATGTTTATTCTATAAATGCAAAATATATGAGCCCATGCACCACATATTTTTGGGAACATGATATACAAAAATTTGGAAAATTAAATGCTTAATTGTGTATGTGTATGTACAGTGATATATACATTTGATCACGCGTGCATATACGTTGGATGAATTTGTATCTATGTATTCTAAAATATATTGATTTGAAAATTAACTCCGTACTAAGTTTTTGTAAATTGGATAAAAATTGTTGAGCGCGTGTATTGATTCTTGTGTATAGTATGCATTATATGTATTTTTACTTTTTTCCGTTGTTAAATTTTGGTAGGATTTGAAAATGCTCAAGTGGTGTAAACGTATTGTCTTGGCTTGAACAAATGTAGCTCCCACCAGTAATCATACTTTTGTAATAATATTATAACACATAATTGTGGTCAATCTGACTTCCACGACAATGAGGAAGAACACAAGAAGTAAAGATAACACCGGAACGTCATCGATTCGGAAACGCAATGCTGCTCAAGCACTGGTTCTGGAAAAGGAGAATACGCTGATGAACACATCAAAGCGCTATAATAGAGGTAATGTAATGCGGGGTAACGACCCGACTCGCAATAATACCGGTGTTGGGTTGTTGGAAGGTTTGGCTACCCTTGCTACAAGTAATTCTATTTTGAATAATGGTATTAATAATCACCCTAGTACAAGTAGTAGCGAAGAAGAGGATGATATAGATGATGACTACGATCACAATCTTACTATTGTGGGGAAGTCTGGTGGTGTTTATATGGCTCAAGGTAATATTGGTGAGAACAACGGGTTGAATATTTCTGAATTTCCAAATACTATTAACGTTGATCGTTCTACTGCCATGGAACTTGGTAATAGCAATGATGTTAATGTACCGGTGGGTTTGATAAAAGCTTATACTCATCATTGTGAAAATATTGGTATTATGGATTCAGCTGAGCACTACCGGGATGAGATAAAAAAAATTACTCGGCGACATGGCTGGAAACACTTTAAAGTATTAACGGACAATGATTATCATCATTCCAGTCCTTTTGCAGAATGTATGCTAGATCATTTTGGTTACTCAAAATTATCTGAAAATGAGCGGGAATTAAAATGGAATATGGTGAAAAAAGATGTGTTTCTATCGATGCAAACAGCAAGGTCAGGTGCAACTCAGAGTCTAAAGCGCGTTTTTATATGTAAGTTCTATTGTACGATTAAATTTGTTGTGAACGAGTGATTTTATTGGTATTATTTAACTTTAATCTTTATTTTGTGTTCCAGCCATGATTGTGGATCGTACGCTATCTACTCTTGATCAGTATAAGATGGGAAGACGAAATTTTGTTGTGTATCGTACTTTCTGTGAAAAATTTATTCCTTGTGTGATCGGAATAGGTTTATATAAGAACTCGTGTTTTGCTAGACCATTCAGTGACTACTGTAGTGTAAGCGATGAGGCAATTACTTTCTTGATTCTTGAAAATAATTGGGAAGCATGGGTTATGATTGGAGAGTCGGAAAGAGAAGATAAAGTCCATTTACCTCTCCGAGCCACAGGTAAAATACAGAAATTTTTTGGTGATAAGAAAGGCCGTGGGCATTCGTGGAATAGTAGAGGTAAGAGAGAGTACAACACTTTATTTGATAACATCATTGATGATCGAAATGAGCATGGAGATGAATTCGACCAGTCCTTTCTAGCAACATTGCAGGAGGAATGTGATGAGGCTGTTAAAATGAAATGTGATAAACGAAAGAAACCCGCAACTGAAAATGAAGTTATTCAGTGTAGGAGTGATTATGTACCAAAGTCACAGAGAACTAATTTGCTTTTGAACAATAACGACAATGCATCAAATGATATTTTTTGTTCCGCTATTAACCGTACAAATATTTAATTAGGAATATGATAAAAATTAGTTATATTTTCGTAAATATTATATGCCATGTTTAATCATATGATTTGTATTAATATGTAAATTTTATTTTGTAATGTAAATACAAACCAAGAAGTTCTTGTAATACAACATTTGGTTTTTAAAATATAAAATTTGCTGTGATTAACAATATTGTTAGTGATGAATAAAATACCTGAATGTAGTTTATTATTATACAAGTTTATTTATACTATTGCACAGATTGTTATTTTAATCGCACATAAATTTTTTCTGAAACTGACAATATATTATGTGTATAAATTTTGTACAAATTTTGAATATTACAAATATAAAAAAATTGTATATATAATATGCGCAAGAATGTATATACATGAAGCGGGAAGTCAAATACAGGATAGGCTTATGGTAAATACATTTTTTGTGCTTTTTTTATTTTTTTGTGCTTAAGCACGAATTCGGCTCTCTGATGTATACATACACATGAACACACATCTCATCATATACAAATCCTACACCAACAAACACCACCCTCTCGACGAGATTACATTATCATCACCATCCCTTAACTCAGTTCTCAATCCATCTCCCACCGTCTCCACCCAACGAACGTCCTTTTCCAGCCAACATGTCACTCCACGATATGACCCAAATCCTAGCATTCCCCTTGGCCAACCACGACACACCCCTTGATGACGAACAACTCGTTACACACCGGAAATGGGCAGCGTGGGCTACCGGCCAAGGCCATCCGGACATTCCATTAACGTATCGCACTGTCAACTGTTCCTTCGATACCGACCACCCACCATTCGCTATTGGAGACCGCGTCCATCTCACCATCGACTCTTTCTTTCCCGACCGGCATATCACACGCGAAGGTCAAATCGGTACCGTAGAAGACATCCTCCCGAAATATTCCATCCTTAAAATCGTCTTTTGGTTCCACACCGTCGACAGCTGGTACCCTGAATACCGCCTCGCCTACATCGACGAAGTCTTGAATATCCAACACATTCCGGCAACTGACATGCAGGACATTCTCACGCAAATTGGGGCCCTCCGCGATAACCTCCTCGACCACATCTCCGACCCACCCCATGGTATCTCGGTTGAACCCCTAGTGCAGTCAGCGTTTCAACGACAACCATGGCTTCCCCTTTTATTGGACCACGATCGCGCGTTACGCACGTCATACCAAGTCTTAACGACACAGATGACGGCGTACAACAACGGCATTTTCGAAGCCATCCGCGCTATCAACCTTTCCGCCATGCGTCGCTTTCCGACCGACCTCCAGCAGCCACACATACGCGAGTTCCTCATCCTCCTCCTCCAACTCGCCCAGAATAGTATCCCTGCCCGCCACCCTACCCGCATCCATTCTCTCTGCCACGAGTTCGCGTCCATCATCGAACGTGTCATCTTACCCACCCAAGCTACCACCGAATGCCTCGAGCTCCTCCTTCTTTATGCCTCGGTGCTCACCATTGGCCCCAACGCTACCATTGCGGCCCTCTCTGATGACCACCCACACATCACGCGACAGCCCCCAACACTCGCTGACTTCTTCCATGCCCAAGGTGGTACGTTAAGCAACCCACACGTACAACACTATGACTTCGCGCCACATGTCACCTCCACCGATACACCCCCACATCCGGTACCAGCGTCACTTCAATATCAGCATGCCATGGAAAACCTCCGGTCACCCCTACCCGCGACCACCAACACCCCTGTCATCCCAATTGCCGCGGCCACCAGTCCCGTCACCCATCCCCCTTCTGACACGACACATTTCGACCTCGCAACCTCCAGATCCGCTCTCGCTCGCACCCAGGCCGAACTCGATGCTACCAAAGACCTCTTACGCCAAGAACGCGAGTCCACACGCGCACTTGCTTCGGACTTGCAAACCGCTACCCTTACGCTAAACGAAGCCCACGTTGAACACAGCGACCTCCAATCCCAGCTCAAGGATGCCCAGCAGGATCTCCAAAAGCTCCGTGCCGACTGCCACACCTTACGCTCCCAACTTACGTCCACGCAGAAACAATTGGACAATTCTTCCGCCATGGTCGCTGGCATGTCAACCGCGTTTACAACCGTCCAGTCGGATATGGCCCTCCCACGACTCCTCATCGAAGGCCTACCCACCCCATTACACGAGTTTCTCCAAT
>JANMZB010000659.1:0-1430 GCA_031382725.1 Sphingobacteriaceae bacterium
TTTTCTCCAACCTTACCCTCCTGAGGATGCTTACGGAAACGTCCCATGAGCGTCCGCAGACGCCCCTCGGAGCGTCTCCATTTAATCAATAGCTAATATCTATACTATTTGTACGCCTAAAATATCTATGCTTATCTATACAAAAATAGACTTATACCTCTTATAATTAATTAAATATGGAAATTTTAACTAATAGGTAGTAATATTTATAATAACTACCGTATTTGAAAACAATATATATCCCCCAAAAACGCGACTCGGCAATATCCCCCATGCGAAAAAAAACACCGTGTTAAATTTATTTTGGCCTAATGTCGTATGTGACAAAAATTGCACAGACTATTTGTACACCAAATTCAGTAGCAATAAAACACGTGTATAAATTACTGTATAATACGCCATATACATTTTCCTTCTATACGTACTTCTGCAAATACTTGTACATGTACTATATTATAATAATCCCAAATTTAACAATCGCAAAGTGCTGTTTTGACAGGAACAATGGATAATAGTACAAGCAACCAGGTCCTCACTACAAATAATACAAGGAAACTTGCTTGTACAATGCAACAATCAATTGAAACACTTGATAGCCTGGAAATAGTGGGACTCGATAGTGAGACACATGGACGCAACTGTACGTCTCACTTGTGCTGTGGACATCATGTGACAGTACAAGATGTTTTGGTATGCACCTGGCAGGTGCAGATGATAGAGAATGACGTACCAGAAGAGGTAGTCAAAGTTCTGAAGATTGGACGTGATGGATTCCCAAGCTGCCATGTTGGTTATGTTCCTAAACGGCTGTTTAAGAAGCATGATCCGAAAAGTTTTGAGAGGCTTTTTGTACGAGTTGAAGAAGATTATCGGTTGTCGGACAACTCGCATGAACGACATCGGTCATCCCACTACCATGGGATGGCATTATGCTCAGTGGTAAAAAATAATCCCCGTTACTCAGTTCCAGACTGTTTTAATGGAGAGCCTTGTATCGTGTCCGGTACCAAGGCAGGAGGTAAAGAAAAAGAAAAAGGAAAGACACATGATGACAAGGAAGTAGCAAAATCGATGCGTTCCAACTTGTTGAATCAGTTTACGTCAGACAAATGCAACAAACGACGAAAACCAATTAACTTCTCCTCGTCTCCGCGTCGAAAGTTGTTGATTCCGACTTATGAGCCTCGCTCACAGGCAATTCAAAAGGGGAAAACAAGTGAAAGTGATTCTGATTATGAGGATGTAGATCTATCCTCATCGGACGAAGTAACTGTCAACAAATCTTCGGAGGATGATTATGATAAACCAATCACTGAGCTTTTTCCACCATCATCCGATGACGACTCCAACAAGCATATTGCTAAACTGTTTTCTGGTTCAAAAAAGAACCATCATAAGAAATATGTAACAAAGAAAATGATGAAGAAGCA
>JANMZB010000670.1:0-1099 GCA_031382725.1 Sphingobacteriaceae bacterium
TTGAAATATGTCGCCGCATTGAATTAACAAGTGATCGTGAATGGGATCCATATTCTGATCGTTTTGGTGGGACTGAAAATTTTTTATACACATATTCAAAATTGTATGAAATTACAATCAGAAAAGTCTCTGCAAGAACGTTTACCAGTAGTACTGAACATCGATCAAGGCTATGTGTTATTATGTACTAAAGAAGAATGGAGAGATATTAGCTCGATCAACAGTGCGAAATTTACTTCCAGAGGAATGGAAAGATGAAACTGAGAAACAAGAAAGAAAAGAATTTGATAAGTCCATTGCAGAAATATATGGTGATTTTGATGAGTCTCTAATACATAAAATGCAAAACGATGAAATGATGGAACCATATTATAATGAACCAGAAAATGAAGAATTAAGAAGATACCAAAAATTAGGCTGAGACGGACGATGATGTAGATACTGCTTTTGTGGATGCAGAGATTTATTTACCACATGGAGATCAAGATGTGATAGCAAGAGTAATGGGAAGAAAAAGAGATAATGAAGGAAATTTAGTTGGAAAAAGACATCATAATCCAACATTAGATTCACGTATATTTGTTGTTGAGTTCCCTGATGGTGAACAAAAGGAAATAGCTTATAACGTTTTGGCAGAACATCTGTTATCACAAGTTGATGAAGAAGGAAATCAATATCGATTATTTAAAGTGATTGTCAATCATAGAAGAAATAAAAATGCTGTTGATAAAGCCGATCAATACCGTTATGTTGGAAATAAAAAGTACAAGAAAAGAACAACTTCTGGTTGGGATATGGAAGTTGAGTGGGAAGTTGGATCAACTTCATGGTTACCATTGAAAGAATTAAAAGAAACCAATTCAGTAGATGTTGCAGAATATGCAGTGACAAATCGAATTGATAATGAACCAGCTTTTGATTGGTGGGTGCAAGATATTTTGAAACGTCAACAACGATTAATTAAAATGGCAAAACGGCATTTTCAACGAACTGGATTTAAGTTTGGTATTAAAGTTCCAAATACAGTCGAAGAAGCTTTACAAATTGACAATGAGAACAAAAATACATTGTGGTATGATGCGATTATGAAAGAGATGAC
>JANMZB010000682.1:0-1498 GCA_031382725.1 Sphingobacteriaceae bacterium
ATTCACATATTTGTTCATACCAAGCAGAAATAATTTTGTTGCTGTGCATAATCCTACTGCTGTTAGTAAGGATGAGAGTTAGTACAAATATTACTCCTACAACCAAAAAGGTTCGATACTCGTACTCACTCGCTGCAAAGCGTTCCATCCTAACAGAGGCTTACGCCGAACCCCGTAGTGTCAAACGCGTTGCACGTAAATATAACGTGCAACCAAACCAGCTGCGGCAATGGAAGCAGATTATTGAATGCAACAGTGGAGAAGAAAGGAGTGATCCATCAATACCATCATCATGTACAAAAAGATCAAGACGAGTTGAATTAAGTCGTAGGCTTGGGGCAGGTAGGAAATGTTGCTTTCCAGAGGAGTTGATTGCAGAATTAAAGAGGTTTTTTGAGAACAGCCGTGATGAAGATTTTTCTGTTTCTTTGCGTTTGATGGTGGCACAGGCGAAGTTATTGTCTCCGATATTAACTTCGGATGTTTCGACGAGGGCGCTCGAGTCTCGTGTTTATCGTTTGCTACAAAAATGGGACGTTACTTGGAGGAGAGGGACACATAAAGCCCAGAATACGCGGCACAACATTGAGATTCAGAATGATTATCATGATTACATTAAGATGAAGATACGGATACTTGGGGTTGATTGTTGCGACGTTTATAATGCTGATGAAACTAATATGTATTTCTCACCACAGCCAACTTCTACATATGCACCACGAGGTTCCAAAACAGTTTCAATTAAGGGTGCAGAAAGCTCTAGTCGGTGTACTGTGATGTTGGCAGCTTCGATGGCTGGTGGTAAACTTCCTCCATTTTTGATTTTCAGAGGTAAGAATGAGCGTACAGGGCACATAAAATGGGAAATTACGAAGAGGGAAGGGTATCCTGATGGCATGGAGTACGGCGTGCAACAAAAGGCGTGGATGGACGAGGCATTGATGTTAGAATGGATTCAGAAGGTTTGGCAGCCGGCGGTTCAACACAACAACAAGGTTACGTACCTGATTTTGGATGAGTGTCGTTCGCACTTGACGGCAGCGGTTCGGAAAGCTTTTGCTGATTGTAGAACGGAAGTCGATTTGATTCCTGGCGGCTATACAAGTAAACTACAACCACTCGATGTCGGATTGAACAAGCCATTCAAGGGATATGTAAGCAACAGCTTTACAGACTGGTTGATTGTAAACAGGAACACGAAGCCGCTTAGACAGGATGTTTCCAGGTGGGTCCTTGATGGATGGAATAGAGTAACAGCGCAGATTGTATTAAATTCGTTTCGAGGGTCGGGTTACATTTCAGGTATTGCTGAACCGCGTACAGAGATTTTGGTGGATCATTTGATGATGACAGAGCCATCGGATGTTGAGAGATCGGACGACGAGGATGAATATTACTAGTAGGAGTAGAGGTTACACGACAACCAAAAAAAGTGCAGCGGAGCTTACTGGAAAGCTCCGGGTGGTAGGTGGGTGCACATTCTTAAAGAAAGTCTAAT
>JANMZB010000710.1:0-1330 GCA_031382725.1 Sphingobacteriaceae bacterium
TTTCAAGGCGTTCGCCCACGATGATCCGCGACAATCGTCACGCAACCCAACCCTTGCCGACTTTTTCTACGCCCACGGAGGAAAATTCAAATCGCTCCCCGAACATCGTTGGGACTTCACCACGAACGCCGTCTCCGCCCCCTCCCACGAACCCTTGGACCCTCTCGCACTCCAATCCGCGTACCAGAACGCCATCGCACAACTTCGACCGACTCCTCAAACCAAACCCCCTCCCGTGGCCCATGCTCTTTCGACCCCCAACGAAACCACCGAGTCGGACCCCGAGCCAATCGATCCCTACCACAATATCCCCGAGATTGCCGCTCTCAAATCGGTCAATATCATCTCTACCGCCGAACTTTCATCCGTCCGTCGAGCTTTAGCCGAGACACAGACCGCCCTCACCTCCTCCCGACAGTCACACGAAAACACTCGTTCGGAACTTCAGCGTACTACCCAAGAGCTCACTGACGCTCGTGCCGAGGCACAGCAACTTCGCACCCTCTTGGCGACTACACAGGCTCACCTTGACACGGCCCTCGCCGAGCAAGTCTCCTTACGGGACACCAAGGACCAAGTCACTCAGATCGCTGATACACTGCGGCACCAACTCGCTTCTTCGGACGCCCGCTTCGAGGCCTCCCAACAGACCGTGCGCCATCTGTCGCAAGCGTTCATTGCGAACCAGGCCGAAATGCCCCAATCTATCCTCGATGGTTTCCCTCCGGCCCTGTACGAGTTCCTTCAATCCCCCCCGTCCTCACCTACGTTCGCTCCGTATGCCAAGCCTTTGACCAGAACCACCCTCACTGGCAGGTCATTCCTGATAGCTTCCCCGCCCCTACCCTCAGCGAAGTCATCGTGGCTTTCCACACCCGGGACCAACCACGGAACCCCGCCCCAGTCCCCCACCAGGCGAACCGCCTTCCTCCGGACGATGCGAGCCACCCACCTCCCCATGCCACGTCCCCTGCAACCCAGGTGCCAAACCCGCCTCATCCCACTGCCCCCGACTCCGAGACCGACGACGACACTACCACCATCGACGATGCCGTCCCCCGTACCATCCTCACCCCGAGCCCCGGGCACCAGACATATACAGCGTCCGAAGATACCCTTCTCCTCACGTGGGAAACATTCTACCGTCTCCTCTGGCCGAAAAACACCCGCGACCTCCAAGTCCCACGCAATTTCGGGTACCTGTACGTCGGCGAACAACAGGATCCTCAATCCCTCCCTAAACATTACCATGTCCTTATCATGGTTCTCGAATGCATCCGGTACGCCATGTCCACCATGGTGCAACAAATCACAAATGAGTACCAATTGG
>JANMZB010000732.1:0-6527 GCA_031382725.1 Sphingobacteriaceae bacterium
AGAACTTACTCCGGCTAAATGCTGTATGGCTCCCGAAATTCCCGCTGCTATATATAAATTCGGACTGATCACAATTCCAGTCTGCCCAACATGTTCTTCGTGAGGCCGCCACCCCGAATCAGATACAGGCTTTGAACAAGCCAAAGCCGCGCCCAAAGAATCAGCAAGGCTTTCTAAAAGATTCCAGTTCTCCGGACCTTTTAAACCTCGTCCTCCAGAAACAACAATCTCTGCTTCCGGTAAGGACACTTTATTTGTTGATCTTATAACTTCCTTAACTTTGGTTTTAGATAGCTCTGTACTTAGTTCAACATCAAATTCCTCGATTGTTGCAGTAGTATTAGATTCTGAGAAAGTGAATGAATTTGGATTCACGGATATTACCTTTTTATCGCTTAACATTTCAACCGTTGCAAATGCTTTCCCTGAAAAGGCCAGCGTTTTAACATGAAACTTTCCTGAGCTTATTTGCGGCAATTCAACAGCACCGGCAACTACTCCGGCTTTTAGTTTGATTGCTAATGCCGGTGCAAGACCTTTTCCACTAAAAGAGTTTGAAAGGATCACAACATCGGCATTCTCTTTCTTTGCCGCTTCTGCGATTAGCGTGGCATACCCGGCGTTAGAAAATGAAAGTAATTTCTGATTGCGCGCAACCAGAATTTTATCAGCCCCATAATTACCCAAAATAGTTAAGTTTGCTTCAGCGATATCGCCAATCGTAAGGGCAATAACCTGGGTATTCAATGCTTTCGCGATCTCTTTTGCATAAGCAACTATTTCGAACGCCGATTTCTTAAAAGTGCCTTCAACTTGCTCGGTATATACTAATACGGCCATGTAATAATCAATTGTGGTTTAAATTACCTTTGCTTCGGTGTGTAATAATTCTACCAGCTTTTCGGTTTCATCGGCGGATAGGATTTTTACAGCACCTCTTGGAGGCGGAGTAGTATATTCAATAATATCAGTGAACTTTTCTGTGTTAATTGCTTCGATTACTTCGAGTGGCTTAGAGCGTGCAGACATAATTCCCCTCATGTTTGGAATCTTAGCTTCGGCAACACCTTCGGAGCAGGTTACAACAGCGGGTAAATTTACATTAACCAACTCTTTGCCGCCCTCTATTTCTCGTTGAACCGAAACCTGATTTCCATTAAGATCAAGCTTTGTAATACCTGATACTACGGGAATATTTAATAGTTCTCCAAGCATACCTCCCACTAAGGCATTATTATAATCAATCGACTCCCTCCCTGCCAGAATAAGGTCGAAGTTTTTATCCTTCGCGTAAGCAGCAATTTGTGATGCTACGAAATAAGCATCCTGCGGATAAGCATTAACTCGTACCGCATCGTCTGCGCCAATGGCCAAAGCTTTACGAATAGTTGGTTCAGCGGAAACTTCACCTACATGAATTACAGTTACAGTACCTTCATTTCCCTCGGTTAGTTCAATTGCTTTTGACAGGGCAATTTCGTCTGACGGATTGAGTATAAATTGTACGCCAGCGGTATTGAATTGTGTATTATTGTTAGTAAAAGTTACTTTTGTGGTAGTATCCGGTACGTTACTTATACAAACCAATAATTTCATAGTGTCTTTTTTGCAAATTTAGTTTAAAAAAGCTTCTTTTTAAAATGCAGAGCACCCGATTACAAAAGCTTTTAGATTTTTATGCTGCTGAACCAAACGATGCTTTCTTAAAGTATGCGCTTGCCACAGAATATATAGCGATAAACGATTTCAATACTGCTTTGATTTACTTTGAAGATTTAATTTTGAATCACAAGGATTATGTAGGCACTTATTATCATTTAGGTGCGCTTTACGAAAAGCTGGATCGGAAGGATGATGCTGTAAAAACCTACCAGCAAGGTATGCAGGTGGCCCGTTCGGCTGGCGATAATCATGCTTACTCGGAATTGCAAACCGTTTACAATTCTGCTATAGGCTTAAATTACGAAGACGACTAACTTGAGTGCCAAACAATTTCTCTTTATCCGGGATGTCATCCTCTTCACGCTAACAGCTTTTGGCGGGCCGCAAGCCCATATTGCCATTATGCTGAAGGATTTTGTTCAAAAGCGACATTACATTAATGAAACGGAATTACTTGAACTCAATGCCTTAACACAGGTTCTTCCCGGCCCGTCTTCTACACAAACCCTAATCGGGATAGCTTATAAAGTTGGTGGATTGTGGCTTTCTATCCTTACCTGGATAATCTGGGTGCTTCCCTCAGCCGCTATTTTATGCTTTGCTGCCATCATGTTTTCATTTCTGGATGATAAAAATAAGTTCATTCAAGTGATGCGGTTTGTGCAGCCAATCGCGGTTGGGATCGTGGCGTATGCAGCCTACGCTTTAGCAAAGGCCGTTTTGAAAAACAGATCTTTAGTCTGGCTTGCTGTTGCGGCGGTCATGGTCACATTGATCCTCAAAAATGCCTATGTTTTTCCCATTCTGATACTTTTGGGGGGAATAATTTCTTCCGCTATCGAAACCACCGCAGAAGAAAACCAGTTAAGAGTAAAGCTTTTTTCAAACATTAATACAAATAAAGTCGCGTATTATATTGGTATCCTGTTGCTTTTTGCATCACTCGGAGCGATCATCAACCAAACATCACCCTTTAGTTTACCAATCAGGTTATTTGAAAATTTTTACCGTAACGGGATTATGATTTTTGGTGGCGGTCAGGTTTTGATCCCGTTGATGTTTACCGAATTTGTTGAGATGAAGCACTATTTAAAAGGCGATGTTTTTATTGCTGGCTTTGCTTTACAGCAGGCTTTACCTGGGCCTACGTTCTCTTTTACTTCCTTTGTTGGTGCTATGTCTATGAAAAACGCAGGAGCGAGTATTGGCGGTCAGGTTTTGGGAAGTATTGTTGCCACGCTGGGTATTAACCTACCGGGATTGATTTTGGTGCTTTTCTTTGTCCCTTTCTGGAACGACTTAAAGAAAATCGCCCGCATTAAGAATTCCCTTTCGGGGATAAACGCTGTGGCAGTCGGGTTCTTAATTGCCGGTTTTATCTTTATGCTAAAAGCTTTAATGGTCAAATCTCCCGGAGTAGATCTGCTTTTGATCGTAATCGTAATCGCTACTTTTTTGATATTGACCTTTACCAAAATAAGAACCCCGTTTATTATTCTTACGGGAGTTTTATTAGGTTGGTTTCTTTAAAAAGGTGGTTCTTCATCAATATCATCCATCCGCGAAGGGCGAATAATAAAGTTGCTTGGCTTTTCGAAATCCTCAGAAGGTGCCATCGCGCCAAAAGGATTGCCTTTTTGCGCACCCTGATTGGAATAGTCATCTTCCAAATCGGTAAACTTTACAAATTTTCCAACGAAACGCAGCGGAACAGTTCCTGTTTCGCCATTTCTGTGCTTGGCAATAATTACTTCACCAATACCAACGGTCGAGCGGCCTTCTTCATCTTCAGTTAAACCGTAATATTCAGGTCGGTATAAGAACAACACCATATCCGCATCTTGCTCAATCGAACCAGATTCACGTAAATCCGATAGCATTGGCCTTTTACTAGCACCGGGCCTGCTTTCAACAGCACGACTTAACTGCGATAATGCAATCACCGGAACATTCAATTCTTTTGCGACAGACTTTAGTGCTCTTGATATACTACCAATTTCCTGCTCACGATTTCCGCCGCCCTTGCCTTCACCTTTTCCATGCATCAGTTGAAGGTAATCGACAATGATCATTTGGATATCGTACTGAGCTTTTAATCTTCTGCACTTCGCTCTGAATTCAAAAATATTGAGTGCGGGCGTATCATCAATAAAAAGCGGCGCTTCTGTTAGCGTTCCAATTTTGGAATGAAGCTGCTGCCATTCCCATTCGGCAAGATTTCCTTTACGGATTTTTTCCTGTTCAATTTCGGTTTCCCCGGAGATTAAACGATTTACCAATTGTACCGACGACATTTCAAGTGAGAAAACGACAACCGGCTTTTTAAATTGAACAGCGGCATTTCTGGCGCAGCTTAATACGAAAGCAGTCTTTCCCATCGCCGGACGTGCCGCAATAATTACAAGATCTGAGGGCTGCCAGCCCGATGTCATTCGGTCTAAGCCCGTAAAACCGGATGGTACACCGGTAAGTCCGTCAACCTTATCCCGCAGTTTTTCGAGAGTTTCAATAGACTCACGAACAATATCATCCATCTTTCTTGAATCCCTTCTTAGATTGTTCTGAGCGATATCAAAAAGATTTTTCTCAGCGTGGTCCAGTAAATCGAAAATGTCGGTGGTGTCTTCGTAAGCGTTGTTTATTATTTCGGTCGAAATCCTGATAAGTTCCCTTTGAATATATTTTTGAGAGATTATGCGGGCATGGTATTCAATGTTGGCCGCAGAAGCTACCCGGTTGGTTAATTCGGTGATGTAATACGCTCCGCCTATCATTTCAAGATCACCCTGCTGACGGAGCTGAGAAGTAACAGTTAAAATATCTACAGGTGATGATTTTTGAAAGAGCGCATGAATGGCTTCAAAAATCTTTTGATGACTTTCTTTGTAAAAAACTTCTGGTTTTAGAATATCGATAACCGCCGATAAAGCATCTTTTTCAAGCATTAATGCTCCAAGAACGGCTTCTTCCAGGTCAACAGCCTGTGGAGGCAGCTTCCCCAAGCCACTTACTAAACTGCTTAAGCGGCTTCTGCGTTCTGGAGTAGTTGCAGTTTTTTTTACAGGGTTATAATCGTTTTGGTCATCTAAACTCATCTCAACAAAAATATACAATAAGTTGCTTCGACAATGGTAAGATTCTAAACATTTGAAAATTTACACTTAGTATATTCTGTTAACAAGTATAGGTTTGTATTCACAATGGGATGTTAGTAGATTGTGTATAACTTTAAATATCGGCCTTAGCTGCATTCTAAAACGGTGTTGATAACTTTTTAGTATGTGAGTAAAGTAAGGTAACCTTTTATATTTAATCCCATTTTAGAGCAATTATCGTTACTTTGCGTGCTAATTATTTTAACAATGGACACTAAGTCTTCGAGGCAAAAGAAAGAATCGAATCAAATGATATTTGGGATACGTGCTGTGATTGAAGCCGTACAAAGTGGTAAAGATATTGATGCGATTTATGTTCAGCGCGGCTTAACCGGGAGTATTTTACAGGAGTTAAAAGGATTGCTTAAAGACAAAGCGATTAACTTCCAAATGGTGCCATCTGAGAAGCTAAATCGCATATCGACTAAGAATCATCAAGGAGTTATTGCTTTTATTTCTCCGGTTACTTACCAGCGGATTGAAGACATTGTGCCAGCTATTTTTGAAAAAGGAGAAACGCCATTAATCTTAATATTGGATGGGATTACAGATGTAAGAAATTTTGGTGCCATTGCCAGAACAGCTGAGTGCGCAGGTGTACATGCTATTGTTGTTCCTGTAAAAGGTTCGGCACAAATAAATCCTGATGCGGTTAAAACCTCTGCAGGCGCCTTATTTAAAATTCCCGTTTGCCGGGAAGAAAACCTGTTGAAGACAACACGCTTCTTGCAAGAATCCGGTTTGTTTGTGGTGGCTTGTACCGAAAAAACCAACGACTTCTTATATGCCCCCGATTATAAAATGCCTGTGGCGATTGTGTTAGGTTCTGAAGAAGATGGCATCTCAAATGAGATTATCAGAGCAGCAGATTATCTTGCAAAAATTCCCATGTTCGGAGAGATTCACTCGCTTAATGTTTCTGTTTCGGCAGGGGTAATTCTTTATGAGGCGGTACGGCAGAGGATAGAGATGGAATAAAGAAGGATGGAATAAAGAAGGTTAGAATGAATAAGGATAGAATAAAAAAATCTTAGCCAGCCGAACCGCTCACTCAATATCATTTTTCACTCCACCTTATTTTTCTCACACCTTTTCCCTTTCACCTTTTCCCTTTCACCTTTTCCCTATATCTTCGTGCTATGCTTGAGGCAAGAGGAATATTTAAATCTTACAGAGATCTTCAAATTCTAAAAGGAGTCGATTTTAGTGTTAATAAAGGAGAAATCGTAACGATTGTAGGAGCCTCTGGTGCTGGGAAAAGCACTTTGCTTCATATTGTGGGAACGTTGGATAAGGCGGACAGAGGCGAAGTGATTATCAATGGAACCAATATTTCTAAATTATCTCAGTCGGGCTTAAGTGCATTTAGGAATAAACACATTGGGTTTATATTTCAGTTTCATCATCTTTTACCGGAGTTTACAGCACTCGAAAATATTTGTATTCCGGCTTACATCGCCAAAAGAAGCAAGAAGGAAGCGGAAGCAGAAGCGACGAAATTGCTTGCAATGCTGGGGCTGGAACATCGGGCAAACCATAAACCGAATGAGCTTTCGGGCGGTGAGCAGCAACGGGTTGCAGTTGCCAGAGCGTTGGTGAATAATCCTGCTGTGATTCTTGCCGATGAACCATCGGGAAACCTGGATTCGCAGAATGCTCAAAGTTTACATGCTTTATTCAGAGACTTAAGAGACCAGTTTTCTCAAACGT
>JANMZB010000847.1:0-1701 GCA_031382725.1 Sphingobacteriaceae bacterium
AAGGACTATGCATTTGCTACAGGTCAGGTGTAACTACGGTGACTATAGTTTATCTATGTCCGGGGAACTACTCTAAGTTCGTACCAGAATACGTAACCTTATACGTCTTCTTGATACCTGGGTGATAAATATAATGAGCAAATACTGGGTGACTTTCCTTCTGGTCATCCGTTGGGGTTTTTCTTAGTATCCGAGTATCTGGTACAACGCACAATATTAGGATATCTCCATATCATAATATTGTTTCTAGTACTCTTCATCGTACAAATACAATATTCTGGTACCATACGGGTACGATCTTCCGGTACTATACTTGTATACGTACTGACTTACCATATACCGTAGGCGTATCGTACCCTGTTCCTGTATCAACCCGGATTCTACCCATTACTCCCCTTAGGCTAGGACCCGGTCGACCGCATTTCCTAGCTACCCTGAAGCTTTTTCTTTTGTTTTTGTTTTATTGTATTATACAGTACCTGATAGGCGATATTGAAACATTTATGATGTGGGGTATTTGTAATGAATGATGTGCTATGTATGTGAATTGTGTATATGGTGTAGTGCATAGTATGAAGAGTATTCTGTGTACTGTGCAGTGTGTTGATAGTCTGCTCAAATTGTGGTGGTGAGGTGTGCCTATTTCCTGGATGGATATGGAATGCTGATATGTGGAATTTGGAAGCTGTCTTTGGTGCGGGTCTCGCTTTTCGTGTAATTGGGATGTTGTACGTTGTCATGCGTATGGGGGTCTCGAATTTCGTGTATTTGCTTACTCCGTTATAGAATGGTTTGCCCTTCTCCTGTAGCTGTTCCACCAGCCGTCCCGTAGTCTCATAGCAGAGGGTCTCCTTAGCTGTTCACAGTAGGATTGTCAGGTAGTTGTTGTTCCCAAGGGAGGGTCCTTTGGACTCTTTCGGTACTAGTTGTACATGTCAGCCGTAGCCGAGGGGCAGGGGTCTTTGAAGGGGTCTCATCCTATCATAGGAAGCGTTCATACCTTATGTCTACTGTGTCAATGCAACTGTCGACCTTGTTACTACCGCAACTACACAAGATATGCGTGTAACCCTTGTAACAAGAACGTAGTCCTCGTAGCAAAAGGGTCTGTTGTATACCTCATTCGTCTATCGTCAACCTCTTTCCTACTGAGCCTTGTACGATGATACGTAATCCTCTTAGACTGCACGTAGCCCTGGTAGCGCAAGGGCATGTTGTCAACCTTTTTCCTTTATCGTCAACTCGACTGTATACGGAACGCGTAAATTGTATGTAGTCCTTGCAGGCCCTAGGGCGTTAGCTTTCTTTGGTTAGCCTCTTTCCTACCGAGGCTACTTTGCTGTACACGGAAGACGTACATCGTGCGTAGCCCTCGTAGCTCGAGGGTCAAAACGATCTCTCGTTAGCCTCTTTCCTACCGAGGCTACTTGGCTGTACACGGAAGACGTACATGTGCGGAGCTGGATTAGCCTCTTTCCTACCGGTTCTACGTCGGTGTACGGAGCTGGGTTAGCCTCTTTCCTACCAATTCTACGTCGGTGTACGGAGCTGGATTAGCCTCTTTCCTACCGGTTCTACGTCGGTGTACGGAACTGGGTTAGCCTCTTGCTACTAAGGACTATGCATTTGCTACAGGTCAGGTGTAACTACGGTGACTATAGTTTATCTATTTCCGGGGAACTACTCTAAGTTCGTACCAGA
>JANMZB010000848.1:0-11255 GCA_031382725.1 Sphingobacteriaceae bacterium
CCCAATCTCATTACCTAACCACTCAACAGAATATGATTCCTCATACAATTGACCTGCCTTAACAAAGCAAGCATTATCTACTTCAAATAAGTCGTCTTCTGTTACAAAAGCGAGGCTTTCCTGAGGATATAATTTTATAAATTTTAAAATAATCTCATTCTGTGCATTTATAAAATTATCATCATATGCTTCAAAAAAGCTTTTAGGCAATACCTCGATAAAATGCGTCTCGGTTGATTCGTCTAATTGATATGATACCTTAATCATTGGAAACTCTTGAAGCAGTTTCTCTAAATTCCGAATTATAAATTCTTTAGACATCATGATTGAAATATATTTAGTAGAAGACTCTTCGCCCGTTCAGATGTCTGACAAGCTTTTAGTGCTTCATTAGGATTCAACTTAATATTTTGGTAATCAGCTTTAGCCCGTACAGCTTTTAAACCGTTTATTATAGAATTAAATTTTGAAGCTTCTGTTTTATTTAACTTAACAAATTCAACAACAATTAGATTGATGAGCCAGTTATGATAACCATTTTCAGTTTTTGCTCCAGCAAATCCCTCTTTTGTTACTTCCAGCTCGGTCTTCCCAAAATGTGTACGCAATAGATGAAGCATTAGTTGCACACATGCGTAATATGAGCAATGTACACTTGAATTCAATAACGATGCTTGAATGAGTTTGTTTGAGGCTTCTGTACTTTCCTCAGACTTTGCTTTTAATTCAGACATTCAGGATTTGTAGATATAATCTAATGCAATTATAAATATAATTTTGACAATACAAACAAATGTAAATCTAAACGAATCTTTTTTTAAGCAACCTGGTTTGGTTCCTTGAGATGAGTAAAAAAACTGGGGCTATTTGCCCCAGTTCCTAAGCGTAGGCTTCTAAGCGCCAAGCTACAGCATTTCCACTATAGGGAGGCATGCGGTTTCCCTTTGCTATTGGAGCTGTGGTAGAAGGGCTTCCAACTACTTTCCACACTCCACTTTCGGGACAGTTCTCTCCTGTCCTAGCGGTCGTTCCAATGGGTGATCTCACTTTTTTCCGTATTTTCTCTCCTATACAAATCAGGGCTAGGAACACATATACCCTGTGGTATTAAATGGGTGAGATTGCATCTCACTTTTTCTACCTTCTTATCTGATTACTTTTTGGTTACACCTTTGAATGGTTTACCATCTGCTTTTTGATCCATGAACCTATTAGTTGCTGTATCTACTTTTGTCCATCGGCTGTTATGAGGATTATATACCTGCACTCGTCCTTTAACCGCTCCTATTCTGTGACCATCTCCTGTTGGAGCATTTCTAGCCATATTTAATACCTCCCTTCTGCTTTTTTAATATCTGTTTCAAATCCATGATCCAAAAGTGAAATTAACCTGTGCACTCCATCTGCACAGCAAATAAATTCATGTATATTTGTAGAGTATGTCTGTAAATAAGTATGCATTAATTAGATACCGGGTGCTCGACAGATGTTTTAGCAATCCGGGCAGGCGCTTTTTTATTGAAGATTTGCTAAAAGAATGCAATGCCAAACTAGCAGAGATAAATACAGAAACGAAGGGAATACAGCGTCGGCAACTATTTGATGATATTAATTACATGGAAAGTGCAGAAGGTTGGAACGCAGAGATAATTCGTATTCCTTGGGGTAAAAAAAAATATTATAGATATAAAGATCCGGACTTTTCCATAAGCAAATCTCCATTAAATGAAGCAGAGGAGGCACAGCTTCGATCTGCTCTTGATATTGTATCTAGATTTAGTGGGATGCCTCAATTTCAATGGATAAGCGAATTTACATCTAAAATAGACTCTGACCTAGTCACCGGGCCAATTCAAAAAACTATTATATCATTTGATAATAATGCCTATTTAACTGGAATTGAAAGATTGAGTGATCTGTATTTTGCAATATTATATAAAAAGCCGCTTTCTGTATTATATCATCCTTTCAAGTCAGTCGATTCACAAATCTCGGTTATACATCCATACTATTTGAAACAATACAACAATAGATGGTTTCTTTTGGGGTATAATGCAGAATCTGATAATCTAACTAATTTTGCTTTAGACCGAATTAAAAGAATTGATGAAGTTCAAGTCGAATTTATTGAAAATGACAAATATGACTTCGACGAATATTTTGAAGATATAGTTGGCGTCACAAGGCTCAATCTTCCTCTTGAGAAGATTGTTCTATATTTTAATAGAGACACAGCACCTTATATCATGTCCAAACCATTACATGGGTCGCAGAAGATAGTGCGAAATTCTACAGATGGGGTAACGTTATCATTAGATGTCATTCCTAATTATGAACTTGAAACACTTCTTCTTTCATTTGGAGAAAATGTTTTGGTTATTTCACCTGTAAAGGTTAAACAGAAAATTGCTAAAAGAATAGAAGAGGCATCTAAAAACTACAAAGCGACAAAATAATAGCTCTAGCGAAGAATGGAATCTAGCTTCTGTGTGCAGCTTCCACTTTATTCGAATCTTATGATTTCACTTCTTAAATATCTCTTTTGTATGATTAACTCCACTCCGAATTATCAATATTCCGGCTAGTAGCATTGCAACGCTTCACATTTACGCAACAAGAGTGCATTCTTCAAGGGCAACACAATGTATGAACTAATAATCTTCGGTACTATCTAGCTACTAAGTGCCAGAACTCCTCCGATTATAATTTTTACATATTTCATAATTTAAATCTAGTAGATTATGTTTGACTGTCTTACAAAATCTTCCAATAACGCACATTAACTGCATCCCAAACCTGATTGAAGTGTATACCGGCCTCCGCGCCTAAGGCCTCCCGAAAGCCTTGCGGGACAGGTGCAGGCGTATAAACGTAAAGCAGGGCCACAGCACCCACGAAGACCATCCGTACCTTTTCAAAACCTTTAAAAATACCCCCAATTCCCTCAAAAACTCTAAATTGCCGGCACCTGGGACACCGCTCCCGGCTAAATATACATGACTAAAGTAAAACAGCCCTTAACCCTCGTCGGGTTTATCATTGCCTTTATTGGTGCCATCTTGTTTTCGACCAAGGCCATTATGGTGAAGCTGGCTTTTGCGGAGATTAAGGTTGATGCGCTTTCTTTGCTTACGCTGCGCATGATTTTCTCTTTGCCTTTTTACCTGGTAACGGCTTTTTTTATCAGCAAGCAGGAAGGGAACGTGAAAATGTCTACCCGGCAATGGGTTTACCTGGTGCTGTTGGGCCTGTTTGGCTATTATTTGAGCAGTCTGTTTGATTTTATTGGCTTGCAATATATTTCGGCGGGATTGGAACGTCTTATTCTGTTCCTCTACCCTACTTTTGTGGTGCTGATTAATGTTTTTTACTATAAACAGAAGATTAACCGGAACCAGAAGATTGCCCTCTTCCTCACCTATTTAGGTATTGCGATTGCCTATTTTGGTGAATTACGGGTGGACACATCAAACCCCAATTTCTTTTGGGGCAGCTTTCTGATATTTCTTTGCGCCATTACATACTCTGCATACATAGTGGGCAGCGGCAGGCTGATTCCGGTGGTGGGCGCCACGAAGTTTACGGCTTATGCCATGCTTTCGGCAACGGGTGGTATTTTTATACATTTTCTGTTGAGAGGTGAATTTGAGGTGCTCTTGAATAGTCAGGGGCTTTGGTTATATGGGCTGGCGCTGGCAATTATTGCTACCGTAATTCCAACTTTTATGCTTTCTGCCGCGTTGAAAAAGATTGGTTCGAACAATGTGGCCATTATCTCGAGTATTGGGCCGGTTTCTACCATTGTACAGGCGCACTATTTCCTGGGCGAGAAAATCTTCACGGAGCAGATTATAGGAACGGTGCTGGTGGTTATTGGGGTGTTGTTATTGAGTGTGAAGACGGAGAAAACTGGGTCTTAAATTCTTAAAGAGCTTGATATATCGAAATTACTAAGTCTGGCTTAATACCGGCTTTACCAATAGCGCTTGCGGCTTATTGTTTCAATATTCCCTGTGCGAAACACTTTTTGCATATATCGGTTTGCAGGTAATTACCCGATTTTGTAGTAATCACTTTTGCTCCTGGTACATGGGCGTTGTAATTGTCGACCGAGGAAGTACTATAATTAACATTTTTTGTAATAGCACCGTGCCCATTACAATTGGGACAAAGTTTAGCATTTATGGCAATGTACTTCTTCCCCAGATCCATCTCAAATCTCTGTACATCCATACTGGTAGTTTTAAGCACTTTATCAAACACAGATCTATATTCAAGAACATACGTTTGCTTGCTGCAATTGTAGGAAAGCACTCGATATACCATACCTCCTTGCTCTGCACTTGATACAAAAGTTAAGGGCTTTATTTTTAGCCTGCTGATCTCAAGTTCGCAAGGCGTTTTTTGAGGCGCTTCGGCAACTGCCGGGACAGCAACCTGGTTTGGGTCGAGCTTATTGTAAAAATTATTAATCTTATGTACTAGCTTGCCGCCTGCTATTTCCCAGATGTATGCGGTATTCCCTGCCAGTCCTACTCCGGGATGCCGCTTGGGAAATAATGCAATTTTTGATGCTTTAGGAGAAACAACCAGATAATACTGCTGGGATGAGGGCAGCTCAACGCCCTCCAATTTTATCGGGTAGGTTTTAACTGTAACCAGGCTTTTGGCTTTTACGGCATACTCAATAATCGCCGAACGTGAGGGATTAAAGGAAAAATAATGATTGTTTTGTAACGCGGAGGCTCGCCAAACGGAATTTTCAACCATCGTATCGAGGATCGATTCTCCGGTATAAATTCCATACCATTTCAAGCTTGTCTTATCTGTGTATTCGACAGTTGCAACTGAAACGGTATCTGTTACAGCTGAAAAGTAACCAGTATGTCGGGATGCAACCGGCGGCTTTCCGTTTAGAGGATATATCACTGCTGCACTGGTTTGCCGGTTTTTCTTTATTAATAAGCTTTGTGTGCTGTTAAGATATAAATCAGAATATTGTCCGTAAGGCGGAGCAAGTGCCCCTTCGGAAATATCAATAACAGTTCCCTTATATAACGTTTTTACCAAAGCACCTGTAAGTGGATTTACGATACGAACGTTCCTGAGATAACTAAGATGATTGTTCCAATAAACATGAGCGTCTGCACAGATGAGGTTACCTTCGGCAGTAAGCCCTAATGTGTAATATTTATCTTTAAATACTTTCATAGAAGCCAGGCTTCCGTCTTTAGTATAGTAAGTGGCAAAATTAGCTGTCATGGTGTCGCGGGATTGGTTTCCTCCCTGCGTGTAAAACATGGCTGTTAAATTTTTGCTCATGAGGGCCCCACAGCCAATTGATGGAAGTGCCTTGCGACTAAAATCGGCAAGGTTTAGCACCACATGTTCGCAGGTATTTTTTTCGGAAATATTGTAAAATGCGAGTTTAGAGAAATCTGCTGAAGGCTGAAAGCCTAACTTACCAGATTGAAGGTTAATCAATCCCTCACTGACTGATGGTTGGCCAAAAAGCGAAGCTGCTATCAATAAGCTCAGAAACAAACCACTTATTTTTTTCATGACCAGGGTAATTTTATGTTCAAATATAATGAATCATACGGTTGGTGGATTATGATGGGGCTTTTGATTGAAAAGTATAAGATGTTGGTCGCCTTCCTGTCCTGTAGAGGTAAGCTTCAGCCGTTTCTACGGATTAAATAATAAGTGTGAAGACGGAGAAAGCTAAATAGAACTTTTTATAAGCATGGGCTGAAATTTTAAATTATAAGATGCATTTATAATCAAGTCAAAATTAAAAAGTCAAAATTAAAAATCACAACAAGCTAAAAATTAGTATTATAGATAAAATATATCAATTACGTGTGAATGACACTAGGAAAACAACAACATTTATGGAAAAATCATTTAAACCCACCGGCTACAATTCTGCTTCGCCTTACTTTATTGTTAATGGCGCCCAAAGATTTATCGCCCTGATGAAAGAGATTTTTGATGCAAAAGAATTGAGGCGCTATGATATGCCTGATGGGAGCATTATGCATGCAGAAATTCAAATCGATGATTCGGTGATAATGCTTGGCGATTCTTCGGAAAGGTTTTTTTCTCCGCAGTGTCTCCTCCTTCAGGGACTCTGCGGTGCTATAATTTCCGTCAAATTAATATCCTGCAATTTCTGGTAGGTGGTAATAGAAACTGCCCCTTTTTCGCCCAATGTATAATTCCGCGCTGAACTATGATCGTAATCTCGGCTGTTCAACTAATGAGACTCACGGGGAGAAAAGTGTGAAAACGGAGAAAGCTAAATAGAACTATTTATAAGCATAGGCTGAAATTTTAAAATATAAGATGCATTTTTAAACATAGAACCTAGAGTAAATTCAAAATTAAAAAGTCAAAATTAAAAAATAGCAACCAGGTAAAAATCAATATTATACATACAAAATCTGTCAATTTACGTGTGATTGACACTAGGTATAACAACATTTATGGAAAAAAAATCATTTAAACCCACCGGCTACAATTCTGCTTCGCCTTATTTTATTGTAAATGGCGCCCAAAGATTTATCGACCTGATGAAGGAGATTTTCGACGCGAAGGAATTGAGGCGCTATGATATGCCTGATGGAAGCATTATGCATGCGGAAATTCAACTAGATGATTCGGTGATCATGCTTGGCGATTCTTCGGAAAGGTTTGCACCCGTTCCGATTGTAATGCATGTATATGTGCCGGATGTTGATGCAACTTTCAAAAAAGCTGTAGACGCCGGATGCGAAATTGTTGAAGCTCCTAAAGTACAGGAAGGGGACCCGGATAAACGCGCTACGTTTAAGGACTTTGCTGGAAATATGTGGTCGGTTGGGACGCAGTTGTAAAATATTGAGTATCCCAAAATCTAATCAACAAGCAATTACTTAACGAATATCAATTGGCTTAATAAGCCGTATATCCCAAACAACTTAATTAAAAGCTCAATCCAACACTCATATAAAGCCTTCTAAAAATGAATTCACTTGTATCGTAAGCTTTAAAATTGGGAGTATTAAGAAATGGCAAATTCGAATCTGTTAAAACAGATGCCTCCTGCCTTTTATAACTCAGATTGAGAACAACTTTTGCATTCCGGCTTGTTTTAACCCGAATACCAGCTGAAGGGCTTAACAAATAACCTCCAAAATAACTCCGACCTTCCCTCTTGTGTTGAAGCCAGTCGAAACCATAACCCATATCAAAGCTGAGGTAAGGAGAAACGCTATTGGTTTCGAGCGGATTCCAACGACATGAAACACTTACAGGTGTAATCGTGAATTGAGAATAAGTGTCTACCCCTACTGCGATACCTGCTTCGATAGGCGCTCCCTTAAACCTGATTCCGTTAAAACTACGTGCAGAGAAATTTAGATATTGATTGCTCCCTGTAAGTAAGCCAATCTCGGTTTGATTTACAAAACGGCCAATTTGAGCTTCTGCATTATTGATGATAAATAAGTTGATGACTAAAATTGCTATCAACCTCATGGATTAGTGAGGTTAATTTGGCTCAACTTATTTAGTGCCGCCGGATTTGAATAATCAAACTGCTGAATTCCCAAACTCCCGGTAACAATCAGCGATTTTGGTCCAACTATCACATCCTGAGCATCAAAATCTTTGACAAACTCCAGTTGATTAATATTTACAGGATTGGAGCCTTCGTTTACCTGAAAGGATTTTAGCCCATTTGTTCCTTCGCAGATGAAGAGATTTGAATTGAACAAAGCCAATCCATGCGGATTTAGCATCGGAAACGATGAAACTAATTTCGGCTTGCTTAGATCTTCGATATTTATAATATCAAGTACATTAATCCCGTTCCGGCAAGAAGTACCTGAACGTAAAGTAACATAGGCGAATTTATCGTTGGCAACAACCGGATCACAGCTTGTGAAATGATTGTAAGTTGAAAGCTTAACAGGATTTGAAGGACTGGAGGCATCATATATATGCATGCCGGTGCGAGAACCGATAAAGAGCTTGTTTTTATACGGGAAGACCGTTTCTAACCCCCATCCTATATTAATGGTCTTAACAAACGATGGTGCAGAAGGGCTAGTCACATTAAATAGTTTTAAAGTTGTATTATCAACCGTGTAAAGATTATCGTTCATCAAAGTAAACCTTGCTGTAGACCCTCCTGTACCATAGCTCCTTGAATCGGATGCAAATGAGTTGGAAGCTAAAGCATCCATTTGGTTCGAACGAGAAGGAAATCCATCTGAATTAACCGTAGTGGTAATAACCGTATCTTTAAACGTCATAAAGATTCCATTAACTTTATCAATCAGATAACTCTCAAACACACCTTCTACCGTTTTTACAACCTTAACACTTTTCGGATTGCTTATGTCGATGGCTAACAGATCAATATAATGGTCTGCGTATAAAATATTGTCGTTTACTGCCATATCCACATTCCCGGGAATACTTATAAAGTTTATCAATTTTGGCAGCGCAGGATTCGAGTTGTCGATGATATGGATGCCCTTATTTTGTTCGTTCACAAAAAGATAATCGCCGTAGATGTAGATTTTTCCAGGGGAAGTTACAGGTTGAGACTTTACTACTGTAATCGATTGAGCTCGAATATCACTTATTGACAGGTAAACGGGAACCCGTGTTTTATAAGTAACGGTTTCTTTAATCTTGTCTTTACAAGAAGTCAAGATTACAAACGGCAATAGCATTAATAGGAGTCGTAGTGTTTTCATAATAGATCGTTTATCACAATACGGAGAGATTCTCTAATACGCTACAGCAAGCCGAAAAATCTTTTCAAGATGGCGATCTAATTGTTTTTGGGCGTGCCCAGCTGCGCTGGTCGGGCTATACGCTACAAGTCCTCTCGCCTCTGGCGAATGCGGGCTTTCCGCTGCTATCCCTCACGTTATAATGGCTTAAATAACTTAATTGCTGCTCTTAAATAACTTCTTTGAGTTTAATTTGTTAAGCTTTAAGCAATAAATTCCATGAGCTTGTCTCGCAGGCATTTATAGCACTGAGCGTATATGAATACCTTGTTACTTATTGTCAATTTTGACTATATCGCACTTTTTGTTACCCTCTGGGCCTTTGCCGTTCCGGGGATGATGATAAGTCGGCTCCTGTTCAAAAAGCGTTTTAGCAAAGACTCTCGTTCTACTTCAATTGTTTATTACCTCGTTTCAGGATTTTTCTTAGGTACCGTATTACTAATACTCATGCTGATAGTTCTGGTTGGAGCAGTTAAGTATATTCCGTAAATAAACGAATCCCCTGGGTTGAGGCGCTTAAGATTTAAAACACTTATTAGCTAAGTCCAGAATGCAAAAGAGGAAAATAGAATATTTTCCTCCTATGTCTGATGATCTTCGCTGCTTCCTATTAACTCTTATGTATGAATAACGGCGGCTGTATTACTGTTATTAGTTTTTTTTCTTATCAGGATATTCTCTCACATAAATTGGCGCACCCGGTCCTTCGGTAAAAAGAAACATCAATAAGAGTTTTGCCGGGTTAGTTGAGCTGGGATTTCTAGCTAGTGTATGAAGGGAATACGGCGGCTCGTGAACAACCTCGCCTTTTTTGTAAATTTTAGATTCGTTCTTTCCTAAACGGTATTCAAATTCGCCTTCCATAACATAAATAAATACTTCGGCTCCATGTCTATGAGAGACGGTATCATTGTGCCCCGGTGCTAAGGTAAATTCATTAATAGTCATTTTCTTGTTCACTAATCCTGAATCTGTCAGGGCTTTTCCGAAAACATTCACCCATGTAGATTTCATTGGTGATGCTTTTTTCTGGCCGTGCGAATGTTCTGCCTGGGCAAAAACATTGGTTGTAAAAACCCCGGCAAGGACCATTGCTAATAAGGTAGTTTTGCTAATAATTCTTTTCATCGTGTGTGTGTGTGTTAAGTTTGCATTTTATCCGAATCTAAATCTTTTAATTGACTTTTTTCTTCAACACAATGATAGATTGGTATGCTCCAAGCTTAACCGGACCAGAAAAAACATCTCCCTTACTATCCCTATAGTTAACCTTCTCAAACACATGCTCCTTTTCGGTCATCCCCTCATTTACAATAATTTCAGGTGAGAAATCTTTCAATAATTGATGCTCAGCCATAATCGCTGTGCTATTGAAATCCTGATTTCCAATTTCCTGCCAATCGTTAAAAGGAAGATTAAGCTTACTATGTTCTGGAATTTGTTTGGTTTCTTTATAGAATGGGTTCGTGCTGGAGGAGTGGATGTACCTGTTATTATCAAATTTGCCGAAATCGGTTTTATTTCCTATAAAACTAGTTGTCCTAATCAATTTTTGCTCTGCTCCAAGTCCTGCAAAAGTATTGTTATATACATTAACTCCGAAGGTCTGCCCCACCGTTAGGCTTGGCCCATTGGTCCATTCATAAATACCGAATGCCGTTGCACAATTAAAAATATTATTTTTAGTATAGGTATTGTTGAAAGAAGCAACATTATTGTTGATTCCGCTAGAGGAATGATTCATACTGGTGTTTTCCTCAATCAAGCACTCAGAGGTACGGTTATCAATATAAATTCCATTGAAATGGATGGCGTTAGCGGGTGTTCCATCAATATTCCCCCGGGAATTTCGTATAATATTACGCCTTAGGGTCAAGTGATGATTTACAGCCTTGCGTGGTCCAAAAGTATAGAAGGCCGCACCATCATTAATTGTCAATCCGCAATTATCTAATATATTATACTCGACCAAATTATAGCTTCCATCTACCCGAATTCCAATATAACCGCAACTGTCGACCTTATTTAGCCTGATTTGATTATGACTGGCATATTTTGATTTAAGAACCAAATGCTCATGGTTATAAATCACAATTCCTGATGCTGCATTCACTCCGGATAAGCCCTGACCGGGAATAATGCCCATACGCTTTACCACATTGTTTTCAACCAACATTTTCTCGGGTTCAAGCACCGAAATCCCCGTTCCTAATATGTCAACGATACTATTATTGGTAATCTTACAACCGCTGGAAAGGCTATCCATACGAATACCAAAAATGTGAATGTCTTTTATTTTGCAATTATTGACGGTGATATTCTCAGTTCGAGCGCCCATGTTCAAAGCTGAATAGTAGTATTTTTCAATCTGGACATCATTAATCATAATATTTTTTATACCTGATAAGATATTGATGCCGGTTCGTTCAACGGCCGCTTCTAACCTATCCTGGTTAGTTATGG
>JANMZB010000753.1:0-4375 GCA_031382725.1 Sphingobacteriaceae bacterium
CAAATTTCATCGACATAAACGCCCTATTGAATTCATCAATACTAGCCCAAGGCAATACATGTACTAAAGGAAGATTAACTACTTCAGCTTTCATCCTTACAAGTACGGTGTACTTTTTATCAGTAACTGTTTTAGGAATAACTAATGCCTCCCTCCGGTATCCTATTGAGCTAAAGACAATGGTATCTCCCTGGTGCGCCACGAAGGAGAAATACCCCTGATGGTTGGCCGATGCTATTTTATTATTATCAGATTTATTTGTGATCGAAACGTAAGGAACCACAATATTAGAATCGGCATTATAGATCACGCCAGAAAACTGAACAATTGTGGGATCTTGTGCTTTGGCATAACTCAAAGTGCAAAATAAAATAAGTATGGTCAGCCAATGCTTCATCAATGTAAACCTAGCAAAAATAGTGCAAGTGTTGTGTTAAAAACTGTTAAGAGAACGTCATCAAAAATTTCATAATCGCTGACAAAAAAAAAGCGATACGTTTAAAACGGTATCGCTCCTGCTATATTTTAAGAATAACTAATTAACTGCTTGTGGCATCACCGCATTAGGATCATCCATATCGGTAAGATTTACGGCCTCAACTCCTTCAATTTCGGGAACGGCTCTCTTAATTGCTTGTTCTATACCGGCCTTCAAAGTCATGATGCTCATTGGGCAAGAACCGCAAGCACCAAGAAGTTTAAGCTTTACGATATTATCAGATGTAATCTCTTCCACAGACACATTGCCACCATCCGCCTCTAAATAAGGACGGATAGTATCCAAAGCAGCCTCCACTTTTTGCAACAAATCCATTTTTTGTTTTTTATAAAATTAATAAAAATATCTTAAACCACGCTTCCCGCAGACTTTGCGTTTACAATAGAAACTTGTTGTGCCACTCTTTCCGCAATATCCAAAAAAGCGACCGACAAAGGGCTGGCTTCATTTAGAATAACCGGAGTCCCCGCATCGCCAGCATCACTTATACTTTGAACCAAAGGTATTTCTCCAATAAAAGCAGTATTGTATAACTCAGCTAGCTTCCTACCTCCGCCTTCGCCAAAAATGTAATATTTATTATCTGGAAGTTCGGCTGGTGTGAAGTACGACATATTTTCAACGATACCTAAAATCGGAACATTGATCGATTCCATTAAAAACATCCCAATCCCTTTTTTTGCATCCGACAGCGCAACATTTTGCGGTGTGGTAACAATTACTGCCCCTGCCACCGGATAATTTTGAGTTAACGTGATATGAATATCGCCGGTTCCCGGGGGAAGATCCACTACTAAATAATCCAGTTCACCCCAGTCGGCATCGTTAAATAATTGTTTAATTGCATTAGAAGCCATTGGCCCGCGCCACGGGATAGGCTGATTCGGATCAGTAAAGAATCCGATAGACAAAAGTTTAATACCATATTTCTCAATCGGTTCTATGCGGGTTTTACCATCTTCCGTTTGAGTCGCGTTGGGCCGTGCGGTTTCCAAACCAAACATAATCGGTATAGAAGGGCCGTAAATATCCGCATCGATCAAGCCGACCTTTGCACCACGTTTGGCTAGTCCAAGTGCTAAATTTGCCGATACGGTCGACTTTCCTACTCCTCCCTTTCCGGATGCTACAACAATAATATTTCTAATGTTTGACAATGGCTGATTCTTCTGAGTAGTCACTCTCGAAGTCATCTTCACATCAACAACAATATCCTTACTTATAAAGTGAGCGATAGCATTACGGCAGGCATTTTCGATAAGCGCTTTTAAAGGGCAGGCTGGTGTAGTTAAAACCACAGAAAATGTTAGATGATTTCCGTCAATAAGAACGTCTTCAATCATGTTCAACGTAACCAGATCCTTTTTCAAATCCGGTTCTTCCACGTTACTTAAAGCGCGTAAAACTTCTTCTTTTGTTATCATTAAATTTTCTAAGTTGCAAACTTATGAAACCTATGCCTATAATACTTGTTTGGAAATTGAATTTGAAGATATTTACATTTTGGAAATAAAACTCTCTGCCAAACGTTTAAAAATCCTGTTGAGAAATTCTAAAGTCTTGTTTATACATGCATAACCGCGCATCGTCGAAGTATATAAAAATCGCCATTATTTCATTATCAATTCTGTTAGTGCTATTCCTGATAGGGGTGTTTATTGCCTTTTCAAAACGCGAAGCGATTTTAACTACGGTAGTTGATAAAGCGGTTAAAAAGGCTAAAAGGGATTACAACCTCGACCTGAAAATCACTAACCCACGTTTTGAAGGTTTAACTACGGTTGCCTTTTCAAATATTTCCATCGTGCCCGCAATGCGGGATAGCCTGATTAATATCAATGATCTTCATGTAGGAATTAAACTCTTCCCGTTAATAACCGGCGATCTGGAAATTGCCAGCCTAAAAATTAAGAACGGAAAAATTAATCTGATTAAACAAGACACCATCAGTAATTATGATTTTTTGTTTAAGAAAAAAGATCGCGATAGCACAAAAACCAGCAAAGCTGATTTGGCCCAGCTTGCTAATAAGCTTTTGAACCAGCTATTATCGAAAATTCCGGAGGATATGTCTGTAAGCAATTTTGATGTATCAATCAATCATGATGGTGAGAAATTGAGATTTTTCACAAAACAAGCTACTATTGACGACGGCGAATTAAAATCAAACATAATCCTTAACAACAATGAGGCTCTCTGGCACCTTGACGGGGATGTAAAGCCAGACGATAAACAATTGGCTTTTAAGCTTTATGCTGAGAAGAAAAAAGTAGAGCTGGCATTAATTGAGAAGAAGTTAGGATTAAAAATAAATTTTGATACGGTTTATACCCAATTAAAGAAAGCTGTTAAAAGCGGCGATGAATTCAGGATTTATGGTTCATGGGCGATCAGAAATTTGTTGATTAATCATCCTAAAATCGCCGCAAGTAATATCATAATACCGAGTGGTGCTATTGATGCAGATGTTTTAATCGGAGAAAATTTTATAGCGCTCGACAGTACGTCTGTAATTTATTTGAAAAACGTCAAGGCAAATCCTTACATCAAATACACCAACTCGCCCAAAAAAACTTATGCATTAAAACTGAATACCGGAGAGTTGGATGCGCAGCAGCTTTTTGATTCTTTCCCGGTAGGATTATTCGAATCGCTTCAAGGTATTAAGGTAGCGGGGGAACTTAAATATAACCTGGATTTCTTTCTTGATTCTAAGAATCCTGATGGGGTTCGCATCAATTCATCTTTACACAAAAGCAAGGATTTCAGGATACTGAGCTGGGGAAAAACAAATTTTCAAAAAATTAATTCGGAATTCGTTTATACGCCTTTCGAGTATGGTAAACCAATGCGCGATATTATCATTGGACCAAAAAACCCCGACTATACACCATTAAATAATATTGCACCTTACCTCCGGCACGCGGTTTTAACTGCCGAAGATCCTTCTTTCTATAATCATAAAGGGTTTGTTGAAAAAGCATTTCAACGTTCAATAGCTACAAATTTTAAAGAGAAAGCATTTAAGCGAGGGGGAAGTACAATTTCAATGCAACTGGTAAAAAACGTTTTCTTGAGTCGCCAAAAAACAATGTTGCGGAAAATTGAAGAAATTCTGATCGTTTGGCTCATGGAAAATAACCGCGTTTCGTCTAAAGAAAGAATGTTTGAAGTATACTTAAATTTAATCGAGTGGGGTAGAAATGTGTACGGCATAGGTGAAGCTGCCCGGTATTATTTTGGTAAACATCCCTCAGAACTTAGTTTAGGTGAAAGTATTTTCTTAGCCAATATTGTTCCCCGGCCAAAAAAAGGATTGTATTTTTTTGAAGGTGATGGAAGTTTAAGCACAAGTTTAAGAGGGTATTTTAAACTGATTGGCGGGTTAATGGCCCGGCGGGGTTATACCAGCCGCGATACAAATGCCTACGGTTTTTATGGTGTTTCCCTGAAATCAAGTTTAAGGCGAAAAGTAGATCCGGTTGATTCTGTGATTGTAGACTCGTTGTACGAAGAGGAAGCGGCAGAAGAACCAACAACTGAAAGTAAAGGAAACTTCTTTAAAAACTTGTTCAGAAAACGGCGTCCCGATACGCTCCATATCCCTTCAAATAAAACCATTGTTAAAGATACTGTTGCTACACCCGCCGAACTGCGTCAAAGGCGACGGGAGGAACGTCGAAAGGAACGAGAGCAAAAGCGTACAGTTAATTGATTTTTATTAACTTCATTTTTGTACAAAAGAAACACCAATTAATATGAAACTTGCCGGATCTCACATCTTATGTCTCACATCTCACATCTATTCCCATGAAGATTGAAATAGAAGATAAAGAGTTCGATTTACTTATAGAGTACGATCAGATTAAGAAACGG
>JANMZB010000767.1:0-2212 GCA_031382725.1 Sphingobacteriaceae bacterium
CTCGTATAATGTATGGAATTAACTTGCAAGTACCAGTAGTGTACCAGTACTACCGTACTCTTTAATTTAAGAGACCCCAATTTTTTTTTCGGAATAATTCTGGACCCCCGAAGCGAAACACGTATCGCGTGTTTCTTCGTCATAAAAAATATTTTTCAGTCAATCAGTTTCCCGTACCGATATTTTTAGGTCACGAGTGGACAAAAATCATCTAAGTAACTGTAATTCCAAGACTTATTTTCCCCTATGTATTTTACTCTCCCTTTTTTGTATCCTCTCTCTCTTTTTTCGCTCAAAAACACAAACTTTCCCGATGCCAACCAGCAGCAGCACCAATGATAGCATGATGTTGCCAGATGATAGTCGTCCAGCAACATTAATAAGAGTTGATAATACCAGAGAGATCGACATTGAAATTGTCGGTCTCTACTGTGGAAGTAATGGTAGGTCTTGCTGTAGCCACAAGATTTGTGGTCAGCACGTTGTACCTGGGGACCTCCTACGTCTTGTTCAAACAGTAGTAGAGGTCAACGGGGAGGTCGAAGAAGCCAATAAGTATGTTAGTGTCGTCGATGGGGTTGATTGTTGTGATGTCATCTTTGTACCTCGGGTACAAGCCACTTTAAAAAACATTAAGAATTCTATAGACACTTTTGTTATTGTCAAAGAACATTATGCTTTTTCGGATAACTTGTATAAAAAGGAGAAATCCGACAAGAACAGAGGAATGGCTGGATGCTATTTTCTAACAAGTATTGATCTTAATGAATAATTTACTAGTAATATAAACACTATAGTAACAGTTTAAAAGTCGAAACAATGTCTATTACAATTACTAGTATAATCGTATTACTATTTTATTGTTGTGTAATTAAAGTGTCCCACCTCCTCCCGGGGCTAGAGGAATAGCCCCTCCACACTTTATTTTGTTGTTATGTGTACTCCAACAATCAACCCGCTACACCAGTTCGACAGGATCCAACAATGACGATAAGCTCCTTTCTTCCTCTTCTTCGTCTGACTTGTTCCCTTCCTCCTCAAAGCGTCCTCCTATGTCACAACTAGAAGCAACAACCAACCCGGCTCCTCGAAATGAATTCCGAACCACTGAAGCACTGATAGCATTCCAAGCTCCGCTAACCCACTCCGAAACACTCTGCCTCGATGGCCGCGTCTTCCTGTTAACAACCAACCAATTGTGAAACTCCGCCCGAATGTGATTTTTAAACGGCTTGTTAATTCCAACATCCATCGGTTGCAGCTTCGACGTGTAGCCCCCAGGAATCAACTCGATTTCGGTCCGACATTCCGCAAAAGCATTTCTTACTGATGTTGTTAAGTGAGTCCGACACTCGTCCAGAATAAGGTACGTCTGCTCGTTTCCTTCCACCTCTGGTTTCCAAACCTTCTCGATCCATTCTAACATTAGCTCCTCATCCATCCATGCCTTCTCCTGTACTCCGTACACCATGTCCTTGGGATAACCATCTCCGATCTCTAACTCCTTTTTAATGTATCCCATTCGCGTGTTAGCACCCTTGAAAATAATAAAAGGTGACAATTTACCACCAGCCAGATTACCTCGAAGCATTACAGTACATCGTTGCGCACTATCAGCTCCTTTGATGCTTACCGTTCGAGAACCGCGCTTTGCATATGTGAAGATAGGTTCCTGTGAAAAGAAAACGTTCGTTTCATCAACATTATACACCCGACTACAATCAACCCCCATCAAGCGAAATTTCATGCGAAAATACTCCAAGAAATCCTCAATTACTTCAGTGGTATGACGAGTGTTCTGAGCTTTGTGAGTTCCCCGACGCCAAGTGTTATCCCACTTACGTAACAAACGATATACACGTGAGTTTATGGAACCCTCTGTACAGCCATCGATGGCCTCCGGAGACAGACGACGCAACTCCGTCACCATAATACGAAGAGATACACCAAAATCCTCATCTCTTAATGAATCAAAAAAAACCTTTAACTCAACAACCAACCTTGCAGACAACAAACACTTTCGTCCACCCCCTGCAACACGCCGTCGTGTTTTAACAGTACTTGTACTGTCACATGTTGTGTCGCCGCTGTCAACAAATTTCCTTCATTCCCTGATTTGGTGAGGTTGTATGTTGTACTGCCTCACAACAGGTTTTATGTTGCAAGGAGTACTGTAGGCCTCCCTAACAATTGAACGTTTCATCGCAATTGG
>JANMZB010000782.1:0-7683 GCA_031382725.1 Sphingobacteriaceae bacterium
GTTTACACAAATCCACTGGCGGACAATTTGGTTGCCTGCTGCATCGTAGCTGAAGGAAAGTTCCTGTGCCTTGGATTCGCTTATAAAAAGGGTGAGCATTATACCGAGGGAAACAAAGTATTTGAGATGGGTAGAGTTCATCATGATTCTGATAGGTCTTTAATTTATTTCTTATTTTCCAGTAGGTTTAAGCGTGCTTCAAGAGCTTTTACTTGTTTATCTTTTTCGATCATGTAGAGTGTAAGCTCTTCAATTTTTTTAAGAAGACTCATTTGCATGTTACCCACATTGATGCCATCCTTTTCAATTTCAGAGGCAGACGGAATCTCGGGAAGGTGTTTGTTTTCGGTGATGTATGTCTTGACGTCTGTAAGCGACTTTAAGTCATACGATTTTTCAAATACATAATCTGGAACCATTACGGTGGCTTCAACTTTTACTTCTTTTGATTTTATTATACCGTGAACGTAGAGGTTGGCGTTTGTTTGGGTTGTGCCAATATTAGTGTTTCCACTAAAAGTTGCAGATGTTCCGGTTAATGCCCCCCCAAACGTTCCACTTCCTATCCAACTATTATTTCGGCTAGCATCCATTGTATATCCAACAGATCCCCCCGCAGCTATATGAAATGATTTTGCAAAATTGGTACCTACGTAACCAGCATTTGCGGATGTCCCAGTAAAAACGGAACCCCCATCACTTCCGGCAACACCAAAATATGCATCACCACTTGTATTACTTACTTTGTATTGCGTGTTTGTTGTTCCAGATAAAGAGGATAATGAAAGTCCGTTTCCGTTTCCTGTGAATGAACCTGAGCCTGTCCAATTATTCCTACCAGATGCATCTATGGTGTAACGTAATGTATTATTTGTAAAAAAATGAAGTGGTCTATCACCTGTATGACCTAGAACGCCTGCATAAGCTGAAGAACCTGGGAATATATTACTCCCTGTACTTGTTTCTATACCCCATTGAAATTCTCCACCACTATTTGCATAATAAGAGTAGGCACTTGAAGTTCCTGCGCTGCCATTATTTCTCAACAATAATCCTGAATTATTTAAGTATAAGTAACCATTTAACGGGCTACCTGAACCTGCTGACAAAGGCAAATGGGTCCCGTCCTGTGAATATGCCCCAAGGGTAATAATCGCTACTATTGCTGTTAATAGAATTCTTTTCATTGATATTTTAATTTATTTCTTAGTTTGTTTTTCAAGTTCTTTAATGCGTTTATTTTGCTCTAAATTCAACTTATTTTGTTCAATCAGGTGTAAAGTCAACTCCTCAATTTTTTGAAGTAATTTAATATTCATCTCTCCCAACTCTAAACCATTTTTCTTCATTTCATCTGCTGAAGCTATTTCTGGTAAGTGCTTGTTTGCGGAGATATATTCTGCAACTTCTCCTAATGGCTTGAGCTTATAGTCTTCCTGGAAAACGAAATCTGCACCGGCATTTACCGTGACTTTTACTTCTTGGGAGTGTATTTTACCTGCAACGGTGAGTTTTGAATCTGGGGTGTTGGTGCCAATACCCACGTTACCATTGGAAGAAACACGCATCTTCTCGCTAAAGCCAGATGAGCCGCTACCATTGGAAACACCAAAAGCGATATTAGAGCCGTTGCCTGATGCTGCACCCATAATTACTCGGGTCTGGGCATTGTCACCTCCCTCTATTCCAAAGGGATTTGTTGGATCGTTGTTAAAGGAAATTGTTTTATTGTTAGCTAAGGTTAAGGCAAAGGGAGAATTAGTAATACATATCCCCAAATTACCCTGAGAGATAAAATGATTTCCATTACCGCTAATCATTAGGTTTCCGGAAGACTCAACGTTATTTTTAGAATCAAGTAATGTAACCCAGTCTGACCAGGTATTTTGTGCATAAAATGCCTCTCTATACCTGATTCTTGAATTATCCCAGCCGCCAAAACTTAATTGGCTGGTTTGATGTCCTCCCCGTCCGTAGAGTTCTAAAACTGTACTGTAGGCTGTTGGGCCTCCATTATTATAATTATCCCAAAGTTTAATCGACATTGGACTAATACCTGTTCTGGGCGGAGCCGAAAAGTTAATATTCTGGTGGCTAAAGTTTATTTCTGAAACTTGAGCCCTTGCATTAAGGCTTACCACAATTAGGCAGACAAGTAAAAATTTATTTTTCATTTGTAATTAAGTTTTAAATTTCTCCTCAGGGCATGCCATAGATGCAGCCAAGTATTTCAGAATTAAGATAGATATAGCAAAAAATTCATAAACCAGGCAGATGTCTCTGGCGTTTCACACACAAATCCTAGAATCAGGTTTGTTCTTAATCATACGTGCCCCGAAACTATTAAAAGTTGGTAAGAAATAAAAAGATTTTTGTAGTTATTACACGAAATGGTCGTTTACCGTGACGAAACCGACTCTAGCCTACACGAAATGAAATCTTTTAATCATAATCTTGAATATGCTGTAACCCTATTACATACATTTCTATCATCCAACCTAAAAACAACCCCAACTTAACTGTCATTTAATAAATTAACCATCCACCAGCTTTATACTAGACCCTTACAAATCATTCTTGCTATTTCCCTTTATTCTCTATATGTTTAACATTTTTTTAATGCTTGCTTAGAAAAATTTTCCCTGTAAAGAGATGTTACGTGTTGATAGTGCCAAACCCTGCAAGCTAGTTTATTCATTGTGCAAACATGAGTTCTTGGGCTATTTAATTGAACCACATATCGTTCAATTGAATCAGGACGGCAACTTTTCCCTTACTTATCAGCGTTTGTTTTCTACAACAGCCAAAGAGTTTGCTGCCATTCTCGACGAAACGGATCTAAAGCTTATCAAACTTTTGGAAGAAACAGAACAGGGCCACATCATCAAACGGTATTACAAAAAGCCGGTTCGTCCATTAGAGTTTTTCAGCAAAACGTTTGATCAAAAATTATTCGATGTTATCCGGCCGAAGATTGAGAAGAAGATGCTGGAAGCTTTTAAGCTTCTAGCTGATAAGCCTTTATATACCATGAGCCGAGAGGGCTGGCCGGTTGAACGGGAAATTCAATTAGCTCAGGAAGCGGCATCTGTGCTTTTTCATTTTAGAAGAACTGAAGAAGAAACAAGATATTTTCCAACCATAAAATACCAGGGAATACGCATTGAGTTCATGTTTAAGGATGCACAGGTTATTTGCAACGAACCGGCTTTGCTGCTTCTGGAAGATGTTTTATATCACTTCGATGGCGAACTTGAGGGGAAAAAGCTCCAACCCTTTCTTAACAAACGATTCATTTCTATTCCAAAATCTTCGGAAACCGCTTACTTCGAAAAGTTCGTTGCACCGCTTATAGAAAAGCACCACGTTTACGCCGAAGGCTTCACTATAAATACTGAAAAGTTCGAAGCTGTACCTGTGTTGAAAGTGATTTTTATACCCGGAGGCATTTCGCAGCTTCAACTTTATTTCCGTTACGGAACGTATGTTTTCCCGGCAGGGAGCACGACTAAGGTTACGGTGAGAATGGAGAAAAAAGGTGATGATTATATCTTCCATCGCATCAAACGCTCACTTAGTTGGGAAAAATCAAAGCTTGATGAATTAGTCAGCCTCGGACTGGAAGCCGCCAGTACTTTATTCCTGAACCTTGAAGTTCGTGGAGGTTTAGAACCCGAGGAGGATTCTACTTTCAGTGTTATAAGTTGGTTAAACGATAACCACGAACACCTTTTAAGCGAAGGCTTCGAAATCGAACAACCTGAAGGAAATAAGCGTTTCCTTTTTGGAAGCAGTAAAGTCGACCTGGCATTCAACGAAAAAAACGATTGGTTTGATTTGAAAGCGGTAGTTCATTTTGGACCATACCAAATTCCGTTTATGGATTTGCGGCATCATATCCTCAATAAAATTCGCGAGTTTATGTTGCCTTCCGGTGAAGTAGCTGTAATCCCCGAGAAATGGTTTTCTCAATACGGCAACTTACTCAACTTCACTGAAAAAGGTGATGGCAGTCTGCGATTAAAAAAACACCATATTGGTTTAATCGCTGATTTTGGCAATAGTGAACTTGCTTCTGTAACGATGGACAGAAAGCTGCAGAAATTAAGCGAATTTCAGGAAATAGAAGATGTGGCCGTTCCTTCCAACTTTAAAGGCATACTTCGGTCGTATCAACAAGCGGGTTATAATTGGTTTCAATTTCTTAGAAATTATAATTTTGGCGGATGTTTGGCGGATGATATGGGCCTGGGGAAAACAGTGCAAACGCTGGCACTTCTTCAAAAAATAAAAGAGGAAAGCATCGAATCCAAAACTCCCTGCACGTCGCTCATTATCATGCCAACTTCCCTCATTTATAATTGGGTAAAGGAAGCAGAAAAATTTGCCCCGGACCTTAGGATTTTGGAATATACCGGAACTTTCAGAAGTAAGGAAGTAGAACGCTTTATGAATTACGATGTCGTTTTCACCACTTACGGAATTACGAGAGTTGATATTGATGTGATTAAAACGCTTTATTTCAATTATGTTATTTTGGATGAAAGTCAGAATATAAAAAACCCTGCTTCTAAAGCGTATAAAGCTGTTAAACAGCTTAAATCAAAAAACAAACTAATTCTAAGCGGCACGCCGGTTGAAAATACTGTTAACGATCTATGGACCCAGATGTCTTTCATCAATCCGGGCTTATTGGGCACCCAGCAATTTTTTCAAAACGATTTTGTTATTCCCATAGAAAAAAAAGGCGATGAAGAAGCGGCCAGGAAGTTGCAGGCTTTAATAAAACCTTTTGTTTTAAGGCGCACCAAAGATCAGGTAGCTAAAGAACTTCCAGAAAAAACAGTGCAGCTGTTCTATTGCAAAATGAGCGAAGAACAGGCCCAATATTATGAAGATGTAAAATCAGAATATCGAAACGACTTATTGCGTGCCCTAGAAGATGGCACCTTTGCCAAATCGCAAATTCAGGTATTGCAGGGACTTACTAAACTAAGACAAATTGCCAATCATCCGTACATGATTGATAAGGAGTACGAAGGCGAATCGGGTAAATTTGAAAACGTTATTCATACGCTGCAAAACGTTTTATCGCGTGGGCATAAAGTTTTGGTTTTTTCCCAATTTGTAAAGCAGTTGGAAATCTATCGCAACCATTTCGATTCGGAAGAAATACGCTATGCCTATCTTGACGGCTCTACTCAAAACCGTGGAGCGGTAGTGGAGGAGTTTCAACAAAACAGCGATATAAAACTCTTCCTGATTTCTTTAAAAGCGGGCGGAGTTGGCTTAAACCTTACTGAAGCAGATTACGTGTTTATGCTCGATCCATGGTGGAATCCCGCTATCGAGCAGCAAGCCATAGATCGTACACACCGCATCGGGCAAACCAAAAAAGTGTTTATCTATAAATTTATCACCAAAGACTCGGTGGAAGAAAAAATACTTGCCTTACAAAACCGCAAACGTTTTGTAGCCGAAAGCTTGATTACTACAGAAGAAAGTTTTGTAAAATCACTTAGTGCTGAAGACATTCGCGAGATTCTTAACTAGCGTTTAAGATCTCCATATACTCCTCTCTTGAAATATATTCCGCACCCATACTTTCAAGATGTTCGGTATGAAACTGGCAATCTATAAGTGAGTATTTTGTATTTTGACACAACCAAATTAGTGCGACTTTAGAGGCATTGCTTTGAGTACTGAACATGCTTTCACCACAAAATACATTTCCAGATTGCACTCCATATAGGCCACCAACCAATTGCTCCCCACTCCAGACTTCAACCGAGTGTGCAACACCTTCCTTGTGTAGCTTAATGTATGCGTTTTGCATTTCCGCAATTATCCATGTTCCGTCTTGCTCTTTCCTTTTAGCCGATGCACAACACGCTATCACATCCTCAAAAGCTTTATTTTGCGTTATCCGGAAGGTTTCAGACTTCATCACTTTCCTCATCGTTTTTGAAACGACTACTTTATCAGGAAATAGCACAAACCGCTTATGTGGAGAATACCACAAGATTGGAGTTTCTTCTGAATACCATGGAAATATTCCAAGGCCGTAGGCCTTTATTAAACGCTGGGAAGATAAATCGCCTCCAACGGCTAACAGACCATCATCCTCGGCAAGATCAGGGGGCGGAAATAATAAAGACTCTTTTTCGAGCTTGAATATCACACCATAAAATTAAGCAATATTGAACCGTTACTTAATTAAACAGTCACACCTGAATATTGAATTTAAGATTTTAGAGAAGGGTTAGATTGTTTTACTAAGGCGGCAGGTTAGCACCAGCCGCTTTTTCATTAAGCTGCTTCTGTCTTTAAGATTTTTAATTCTACCGCCTCTTGCGGTGCCTCTTGAACCGGCTTTTTAGATTGATTATGGCCACCAATTAGCCAGGAAAATTGTGATCTTCCAATTAGCTGAACCAATCCAAATGACAGCACATAAACAATCAAAAATCTTGAGATTTCATACACAAACATTTCAACTACCGAAAAGCTTTTGATTGTATGAATATTTTCTTTCCCGAAGACTAATGGAAGAACAGCTGCCACTATTATATAATGTATTAGGAATATTCCGTAAGTAGTTTTTCTAGGTTGTAAAAAAGATAACCAATTAAAGTTTTTAATTTTCAGAAATGCCAGAAATATGGTGATTGAAAAAATCATATTACTGAATTTTAACGTATTATTTGGATCAGTCTTCCCTAGAGAATATAGATACGAAAACTCCTGAACAGCTACAAACAAGGTTAAAGCAGTAATAAATACAATGACAAATGAAGGTGTTTTGTCGATGAAATTTTGAATTGGGTTTATATAATAATTTAACTGTATACCTAACCAGTAGAAAAGTATAAATCCAAAAATTGCTGTTGTATGATGGGGGATTATCCACTCTGTATAAACATTAACACCATAAAAACTTGTTAGAAAAAATAATGTAAGCCCGAATTTCCAGGAATGGAGGACTTTTTTACTTAGGAGTAGCACAGTAGTGCAGAATAAAAAGTTCATAATGAACCAGTAATTTGAATGGAGATAAACCGTTTTTATTCCCCACCACAATCCTGCCAAGATTAACCTTAAGGGCACGCCATCTATCAAGGATTTAACTATTGATGCGCCGCATAAAAATAAAAGAAAAGTTAATGACCAAATAAGCCAAGGTCTGAAAATATTATTAAAACGTCTTTTCAAATAGTCGAAAGGACTATAATTTTCCCTGTGTTCAGCAAATAAAAAGCCGGCTATAAGGAAGAAAGCAATTGTTCCGAACTTGAATGCCTGGGCACTAATAACGAATGGCCAGTAAGATGGGTCGCCTTTTGTAAATATATACGCCGGAATTGAACAGTGTTCGATAACAATCCCCAATATAGCAATACACCTGATATTATCTACAAACTGATACGATGGTTTAGACATCAATAAAATTTAAAACATTAGCTAATACATTTTTGAGAGGCGCATCAGTGTTGAGAAGCGTTTTAAATTCTTTTACTAAAGACTTTCTTATACGGGAGTATAAATACAAAAGTTAGTCTTAAAAGTATTTAAATTTGCAAGAAAGCAATTTAAAAAAGCTCGGTATAAGCCAATTATTTACGACAATCTTTTAATAGAAAACTGTTTGCTTTGTCACTTCCAAGGCGATGGATAAAATTGAAA
>JANMZB010000798.1:0-1144 GCA_031382725.1 Sphingobacteriaceae bacterium
GCAAAATTGCACGAAACAGTAAATGAGATTTACAGAAAAAGACTGTGTGTTAAGAAGATATTTGATAAAGTTTGAGAAGAAAAGTGAGCGTGATAAAAAGTGATAAAGGTACTGGTGCTGAACACTGTAACAATGAATGATAATGCTCCAAAGGATGTGGCTAAAGTTCAGGAGGAACAAGCTCATTTAAATGAAGATTTAATAAACGTTGTGGGGCTTACTGAGGCCCAAGCACACCGTGTAATTGAAGTGGGTTGTCTCTGTTATTGATACTCTCCTTGAGGCTCAGGTGAATGATTATTGAAATATTTTTGAACACATGACAAGCCAAGTTTACTATCAACATCTCACCTAAAGGGCTTAATGTATTGGACAAGAAACACAGATTAGTGTTTATGTTGATAATTCTGATTTTGATATATGATAATATACACCAGAATAATGTAAAAGATCCACCCGGCTTAGTGCAATTTTATCTGGAAAAAGAGCACATGATGATGAAGGATCAAGTTCAAAGAAAGATCCAAGTGAGCTTGAGAAATGTAACGGTAAAAATAAAGAATGGAGATTGAAAAAGCGTGAGGCATTAGCTTATTTAGCAAGAAAGAAAGGAGTGTCAGGAACGCCTTTGGTATATTTGGTTCAACGAGAAGATGAGACTCAAGAGTTATTTGAAGATGAGAATACAAGTAATTTACTCAAGCGCATTATAAATGCACCATTAAATGGCAATAGCTTTACAGAAGATAATTTCGAATTATATTAGTTTCTTGTCTCATGGACAGCAGGTGGTACAGCAGTGTCTCATGTTGATATTTATAAATCGACACAAGATGGTCGTAAAGCTTGGTTATCTTTGAAATAAACACATGAAGGAGAGGATTCCAGACAAGCAAGAATTTGTGATGCAATCCATAAAATTAATACATCTAGGTTTGAACGTGAGAAACCTAAACTATTGTTACTTACATATACAAGCAAATTTGGAGTTAGAGGATATGTCAGCATCTCCTGATGTGAATATACAAATCAAGACATTTCTGGACAAGATAATTTGTGAATCAATGAAGTCACATAGATTGTAGTGTTGGCTGACAATGTGTGTCAAACAAGTTTATTATAGACCGCAATTTGATTACAAGCA
>JANMZB010000811.1:0-7663 GCA_031382725.1 Sphingobacteriaceae bacterium
CTTTCCGGCTTGTAACCCTTGTTCTACTCCGCGCCAGCTCATTACAGCTGTAGATTGCGAAGGAGCCCCTTCAATAATTTCATCCCAGCCTATTGATTTTTTTCCTTTAGATTGAATAATTTTTTCAACTCGTCGGGTAAAATATCCCTGAACCTGCTCCATTGTTTTTAAGCCCTCCCGCTGCATCAACTCTTTTATTGCAGGAGTTTTTTCCCAAAAATTATGCGGCGCTTCATCGCCACCCATGTGGATGTATTCAAACGGGAATAATTCTGCTACTTCCGTAATAACTTTATCTAAAAACTCATACACTTTTTCGTTCGCAGGGCAAAGCGTATTATCTACCAAAGCAATTGGTGGTGCTCCGCGCGACCAATCCATAATCTGCTCACCAGATCGAACGTTGTACTTTTCAGCACCAGGCGTGCAAGAAAGTTCGGGATAAGAAACCACCGCGGCAAGGCTGTGACCAGGTACATCAATTTCCGGAAGTATATTTACGAACCGCTCGGAAGCATAGTTGATTAGCTCTTTAATATCTTCATGAGTATAAAAACCTCCGTAATCTCGTGGCTCGGTTGGCGTTGGAGGAGAAAATGTTCCAAATTGCCCCGTTTTGTTGACACGCCATGCTCCTACTTCAGTAAGTCTTGGCAAGCTTTTTATTTGAATTCTCCAGCCCTCATCATCGGTTAAATGCAGGTGAAGCAAATTATATTTATACTTCACCATGTTATCGATGTATTTCTTAACATCTTCTTTTGTAAAGAAATGTCGTGATACGTCGAACATTAATCCCCTCCAGGCAAACCGTGGAAAATCGGCAATTTGAACACATGGAACACGCCATTTGCCTTTAAATGCTTTTGCGCTTTCTATTTCTTTAGGGAATAATTGCAGGAGCGTTTGTACGCCATAGAACAAGCCTGCAGCCTGGTTGGCTTTTACAACGATTTGCTTCTGGTTTACTATTAAACGGTATCCTTCTTTCCCTAAAGCTGCTTCCGCTTCGGAATTTAGTTGCAACCTGATAGCTGCATCATCTTTCTGACTAATGTTAACCTTGCTGCCTGTAGCCGTTGTAATTCTTTTTTTAAGGAGGTTTGCCGTGTTGAGTATCTCCGGCGAGGAGGCAGACTTAATTGTAATCTCTTCAGGCAGCAGAAAAAAACCTTCTGACCTTACCATTTCTACAGGTTCGGGAATAATCGAAATTTTGCCCTCATGTTCCTGAGCAAAACCGGTTGAAAGCAACAAACAAACAATGATGAAAGTAAGAAATCGTTTAAAAATCATGGTGACTGGTTAATCATCAAAAATAGCAAGGCTTTGTAATTTCATAACTGTTTATAGTATTATTTATTACTTTTTATGGAAGTCGAAATTATAACGATAGTAGAAATCGCTTTTAGTGAATACCCTTTAATCTGAATCCGTATTTCTCTAAGCAAAGACTTTTAGCTTTGACTTAATGCTGCCTGGCACACAGCATCAAATTACATAAGTAACACTTGAGCCAGATTAGAATCTAAATCCCACTTTTGCATGATGGCTCCCTGGATATGAGCTTTCCAAGACACCGTAAAACCGTTTTAACTGACCGAAGAAAGCAATATTAATATTATTAATTCTGGGACTCCGGTCTGGAAAATCATTTTCAGAATATGAATAATTCAATGTATTAAAGCTTTTGCCTACAAATAGTCTTGTGCCTAGCTGTGTAAGCAATTTCGTATCGATATTTATGATTACCTCACTTGTAAGTCCGGCAGTAAAAAGCTCGGTATTTCCAACAGAATAATAGTAAGATTTATTAAATGCTATATTTCTAAAAGCTTGAAAATCGCCAGACTCTTTACTATAAGAGACCTCGGCTCCTATTAGCCTAAAATCAATATCACCCTTTTTGAAGTATGAATTAACCGACCCTCTAACACCCAATGCCGAAAATTTCTTTTTATCGAAGTGATAAGGCTCTCCCTGAGCAATTACGCCATTTTTAAGAAATCCGGATACACCAAAAACGCCATAAGCCAGGTTTAAGTTTTTAAAGGTATGGGCTTGGCTCAAATTGAGCTGAAGACTTAATAATTCATCATATTTATTTGAATCTCCATCAGTGACTTTTTGACCTGCTCCTATTGATAGATACCGCATTGTTTTCTTCTGATCGCCCGACATTGGTTTGGGCAAATAACTTATATCGTTATTAAGCAAAGCAGGATCGTAATATTTCGGTATAACTTGTGTACTGGAACAACTACTTAAAATTACTCCAAGGAATAATAATGTCTGTTTCATGTTTTTTCTCTCAAACCTAATAGTTTAAAAAAAACGAAATCCGCATCTTATAAACTGGTCGATAAGTAAACTATTCTATCCTAACATTAAACCTTGAAATATTTAGATAGAATAACTATTCAATTTGATTCGAGATATTTACTGGTACGAAAAATTATACTTAATATTAGATTTAATCTTTAAGATTAAACTATGAGCAAAATCCAAACTGATTTTTTTAATAAGATAAAAAGCCACATCCCGGAATATGAAAATCTTGCTCAATCAGTAGCAGATGCTTTAAACGTCAGTCAAAACGAAGCCTATAAAAAAATCAAAGGAATATCGCAGCTAAGTATTTCGCAAATTGAAACTCTAACAAATTATTTCAGAGTTCCCTTTTACTATAGCGGTTCTGAAAATCTCAATACCGTTTCATTCTCCTATTCAAAAATCGAAGATCTTAGCCAATATCTGAATTCTCTTATCCGGGACATTAGTTTGATTAAGCAAGCTAAAAAGAGTTCGTTGACAGTAATCACCGATGATATTCCGGTGTTTTACCTGTTCAAATATCCTGAACTTGCGGCGTTTAAGTTACTGTTCTGGCAAAGTTCTATTGGTGATAGTACGCCGCCTTTTACAATCAATTCAGTTGATAATATTCTTTTGAGTAAATGCCTTGAGCTTAATAAACTTTACCTTGAAATTCCTACTGTTGAAATATGGGGAAAGAATGCTGTAGATTATACCATTGAACAGATAAGATATACATGGGAAGCAGGTATTTTATCTGATATAACCTTCCTGTCAGTTATCATAAATCAATTAAAAGATTGCTTTGACGATGTATCGGCTTATGCTAAGTCTGGAAGAAAGAGTATAGACGAAAAACACACCTTCGATTGGTTTAGTTGCGATGTTATCGGAAGTATGTCTTTCATAGCCAGCATAAATTCCAATTTGACATGCTACAACCGCTTTAGTGCGTTTAATGTTCTCAAAACAGACGATGTGAATTACTGCCAGATAATGAACGAGTGGAGTCAGCGCTTGATTAATAAATCAACTTGCTTTAGTAAACAAAGTGAAAAATACAGAAATAAGTATTTATCCAGAGGTTTTGAAAAATGCATGGAATTACTAAAAGAAATAGAAAACCAATAATAAAGGTCTCATTAAATATTGATCTCAACATTTACAAAGCACCAATAATACCCTTAATTTATTTGTAACCAAATAGGCAACAAATAGTAAACCCTAAAGATTATTTAGTGGAAATTACTTACCTTTTAATAGTTTAAATACTTATTTTTATTTAATAACACCTGTTTTTAATAATACACCTTCCTATCGCAATACCGTCATATACAACTCGCTTACTTTATGATTGACAATAAATATGTATTCTGGATTCGCCTAACTGCAGTTATAAGCATTGCAGTAGCGGTTTTAGTTGCTTTAGGATGGTTTTTAAATATAGAATTCTTCAAAACCTTTGGAGGGCCAAGCACTATGAAATATAACGGGGCACTTGGTTTATTGCTGATCGGCGGTTCCGATTGGTACTACACTTCGGAAATAAAAAACAGCCGCACCATTGCAAGAACACTCGCCATTGCAACCCTGATTTTAGCTGCTATAACTCTTTGCCAGTATGTATTTGGTTTTGATGCATTTATTGATGAGTTTTTTGTAAAGGATACTGCTTCTTATAACACTTTAGGCATCCATAGAGGCAGGATGGCCCCAACAACAGCTTTTTGCTTAATACTCATATCATCGGCCCTATTGCTACACAAGTCAAAAACAATTATAATCAAAGTAATTGCTCAATACGTGCTTCATATTGTTACTTTAATTTCCTTTTTAGCCCTTACCGGATATTTGTTTGATGTTCCTGTATTTTACAAATTGTCTTTTTTGGCGTTTATGGCAGTAAATTCGGCACTTACTTTTTTCATCTTATCTATCTCTATCACCTTATTTAATTACCATTTGGGGCTAACCGGTGTATTCACAGGAACCGGAATTGGAAACATCATGGCAAAACGCTTGATTCCAATTACATCATTAACAATATTTGTTTTAAGTTATTTACGTCTTGAATCGCATAGATTAGGTCTGATAAACGCTGAATTTGGAATTGTACTATTTGGACTATCATTTCTGGTTGTGAGCATCCTGACCATCTCAAACACAGTAGGCCACCTTAATAAAATTGATTCCAAGCGACACGAAGCAGAGGATTCTTTGCGAATTTTAAACCGAACGCTAGAACAAAAAGTAGAGGAACGCACCAAAGATCTTAAGGAAAGCGAGGAGAAGTTTTACAGAATTTTTAAAATGAGTCCTGTAGGATTAATGATGTCCGACCTTTCTTCCGGCCGATTTTTAGAAGTAAATCAAAGCTTTGTAGACCTAACGGGATACACCAAGGGAGAAGCAAAAGGTAAAACAGTAGTTGAATTGGGGCTAATTGATCAGGAGGAGCGTCAAAGAACTTCAGCCCTGTTACTTGAGCAGGGTTACCTGAAAAATTTCGAAACACACTTTGTCAGAAAATCCGGCGAATTAAGAGATTCGCTCATGTCGGTTGAGCTTATTGACAATGGGAAAGAAAAGGCCGCAGTTGTTGTAATGTCGGATGTTACCGAATCTAAAGAAACCGAACGCGAACTTATAGAAGCCAAACGACTGGCAGAAGAATCTTCAATTGCGAAGGAACGTTTCATGGCAAATATGAGTCATGAAATCAGAACCCCGATGAATGCAATTATCGGTTTCACCAACCTGATTGATAAAACATCTCTTAATGAGGAACAAGGTCAATATCTCGAATTTATAAAAACAAGCGGCGAAAATTTACTGGTTCTGATCAATGATATTCTTGATTACTCGAAGATCGAAGCGGGAATGATGCAAATCGAGACCGTTCCTTTTAAACCTGTTGAACTTTTGCATTCGCTGGAAATAATGTTTTCTGAAAAGGCCCGGGAAAAAAAGCTTCAATTTCTAACTAAAACCGACAAAAATATACCCGGTATCGTACTTGGCGACCCAACAAGGTTGACACAAATTTTTATTAACCTGATTGGAAACGCTCTGAAATTTACTAAAGATGGCAGTGTTGAAGTCCATATTGATTTAATTGCTATTGAAGGAAATACTGCACGGATTAGTTTTTCTGTAAAAGACACTGGCATTGGCATTCCGGCCGATAAGCAAAAAGAAGTATTCGAACGCTTTATGCAGGCCAGCAGCGAAACTACCAGAAATTACGGCGGTACTGGTTTGGGTTTATCTATCGTGAAACGGTTGGTAGATTTGCAAAAAGGGGAAATCTCTATTGAGAGTGTTTACGGCAAAGGCACGACCTTTAAAGTAGTGTTGCCATATCTTATCAGTGAAGATAAACCTGCAGATAGTTCGACTCAAAATATCGCTGTAGTAGAAATCAAGAAATTTGAGAAGGAGTTGAAAGTGCTTCTGGCGGAAGACAATGTAATGAACCAGATACTTGCTAAAAAAGTGCTTACACGATTTGGATGCGATGTTGACATTGCCGAAAACGGGGGCATAGCTTTGGAAATGGCAAGAAATAAAAAATATGATCTGGTGCTGATGGATATTCAAATGCCTATTATGGATGGCTATACTGCAGCCAGAAGCATTCGTGAAGAATTGAAGCAAGACCTTCCAATTATTGCCATGACTGCCCATATTATGGCCGGCGAGCGCGAAAAATGTATCGGTTTTGGAATGAATGATTACATTTCTAAGCCTTTTAAGGTAGAAGCTTTGTATAGTTTAATAAAGCAATATACACAGGGGTAGTAAACATTCTTTTTATATTATTTCCTCAATAAACTAATAATATAAAACGATTCTTGTGACACAGGCATCGGAAAGAAGGTTAAATTTTGCGGGATAACAGCTAAATTTTAATTAAGCATTACCTTAAAAAGCACTCGCCAGATACAAAATCTAGCCACATTTAAACCTCTGTTAGACTTTAGATTCTAGCTTATTAAATCAGTTTCTCAGTGGCTCCGGTGCATTTTCGAAGTGCTTGTATTTCCCTAACAATTTTCCAATAAAGTAGGTTATCGGGATAATTACTTTCTTCACAAAACCCGGGATTTCAACCATATCATATTCTGTCGCATATCGTGTTAACAAATATGCGGCATCAAATTGCTCAGGCCGCTCTGAACCGGATTTATTTTGGGCTGCATAAATAGATGATAGATAGAAAACGATCGTATTGGCCGGCTTTATATAACCTTTACAATGCAAAATATCTTCTCCGGCATTCCAAAACCGGTGTGGTGTGCCTCGAAGAAATTCAATAGTTTCGCCAACACCGGCATATTGTGGCTGTTCACCTTTTACCTGATAACCAATTTTGCCAGTTAGTACCGTTAACGCTTCGTCTTGTAAGAAGTGTGTATGCATGGGAGGCCCGTTTTTCGGTGTCACATAGTTTTCAACCAGCAGTCTATCTCCATCGGGCTCTTGAACAACTTCTTTAAAGATTAGCGTCTCACCGGTAGGATTGGTAATTGTGTGTGGATATTCGTATTTCATTGCTGTAAGTTTTTGTAAAATTACATAATTTGGACAATGTCCAAATCAATTATGAATACACGAGAGAAAATACTGGATAAGGCCTTAGAAATGTTTAATGAAAGGGGAATTGAGTATGTTGGACTGCGGGAACTGGCCTCAGTTCTCAACATCAGAGTAAGCAACATTACCTATTACTTTCCCACGAAAGATGATTTGGTGTATCAGTTATCTCTCGAACTTAGCAAAGCGAACGCTGAAGTGATTGTAGAAAAAGATAGCCTGACAATGATCGCATTTTTTGAAATGTTACATCAAGTCTTTCAAAATCATGTAAGGTTTCGATGCCTCCTACTCAGTGTGGTTCACCTCATGAAGCAAAACAAACATCTGGCAGCGGCTTACAAGGAAACACAAAACGTTAGAAACGCTACTATCAAATCGAACCTACAGATACTTGCGCAATCAGGTTATTTAAAAATAGAAGAGGAAACGGATAAGGAGTATCTTGTATCAAGCATTTCGTTAATAAGTAGATTCTGGATTTCAGAGGCAGCTATTTCATTTCGCGACTTAAGCGAAGCAAAACAAATTAATCATTACTTGTCTCTTATAACAAAGCTGATTATGCCATATTCTACGGCAAAGGCTAAAAATGACATACAAATTTTCCGGAAAAGCTTAATAAGTGAGTATTAGCAAAGTCTTTAGGGATTTAGGTTGTTTGGCAATAAGCTTCATAACCGTAGATAGAAAGCAATCATTGTCGTCCGGCACAAAACTTAGTTAAATGTAGAAAATTTCGAAAATAACG
>JANMZB010000857.1:0-15772 GCA_031382725.1 Sphingobacteriaceae bacterium
CACATGAAATTAATAATCCTATAAACTTTGTTACTTCAAATGTAGCTCCGCTTCAGCGAGATATCAATTCGCTTTTAGATGTGATTTCAACTATGGAAGATATTAATTCCTCTGAAGCCTCTATCGCTGATAAGCAACAGAAAATTGAAGAGTACAAGGAAGAAATTGACTATGACTATTTGAAAATAGAGATCTCTCATCTTTTAAAGGGAATAAATGAAGGAGCATCGCGAACAGCAGAAATTGTTAAAGGGCTTCGGGTTTTTTCTCGATTGGATGAAGATGATTTAAAATATGCCGATATTCATGATGGTATTGAATCGACATTAGTAATTGCCAATAATCTGTTAGGCAGCATTAAAGTAACAAAAGAATTTGCCGAACTACAGGCGATAGAGTGTTATCCTGGTAAACTTAACCAGGTATTTTTAAATATAATTTCTAACGCTGTTCATGCCATTAACAAAAAGCTTGGAAGCGAAAGTACTGAAGGTGAGATTGTTATCTCAACACATCAAAATGATGACCATATTACCATTAAAATTGGTGATAATGGAACAGGTATGGATGAGAATACGACAAAGAAAATATTCGAACCATTCTTTACCACTAAAGATGTTGGTGAAGGCACTGGATTAGGGATGTCAATAGCTTATAACACAATAAAAAAGCACAACGGAAGTATTCATTTGCATTCTGAAATTGGAAAAGGAACAGAATTTATAATAGATTTACCCCTAATAAATAAATAAGTGAAACTTATTGATTTTGTTGCTGTATAACCGCTACGTATCTATATAAGACATTTAACATCTTCATCCAAATAATAACAATTCAAATATTGTAATTCGGTAAATCAATGCCAGAAAAAATAAAAATTCTGTATATAGACGATGAACTTAATAATCTGGTAGGATTTAAGGCATCATTCAGGCTGGATTATAATGTGTTGGTTGCAGAGAATACTGCGGAGGCATTAGATATACTTACTAAGCACTCTGATATAAGGATCATTTTCTGTGATCAGCGTATGCCCGATAAAACGGGTGTTGAATTTTTTGAAGAGATCAGAAATTGGTTTCCACACCCCATCAGAATTTTAATTACCGGTTATACTGATGTTGAAGCTGTAATCAGTGCCATAAATCGTGGACATATTTTCAGGTATGTAAAGAAACCATGGGCCGATGCTGATATTATTTCGGCGATTGACGAGGGTTATAAGTTTTATACCGCTCACTCGCTATTGGCGATAAAAAACGAAGAACTTCAAAAAGCTTATAATGAGTTAGATAAGTTTGCTTATAGTGTCAGCCACGACATCAGAGGGCCTTTATCCGGTATAATGGGTGCTATTAAAGTGGTTAAGCATTTAGATGATGTAAATGAAATTAAAGAGATGCTTGGTTTAATGGAAAATTCGGTGAAAAAACTGGATGCTTTCATTATAAGCATGCATGATTATTATACAATACAACGTGGAGAACTACGTATAAAAGATATTGATTTAAAACAGGTTATTGAGGATATTAAGGATATACATCAGACATCTATTACATCCAATAAGGTGGAATTAATAGTCAACATTTCTCAGGAGGAGACTTTTTGGTGTGATGAATTAACCTTAAAGCTTGTTTTAAACAATTTAGTTTCTAATGCTATCAAATATCAGAAGCAGGATAATGGCAACAAGTTTATCGAATTAAATATTGAAGTGGCAAAAGGTCAGGCTACTATTTATGTTAAAGATAACGGCATCGGTATCCCTGAAAATTATTTAAGTGAGATCTTTAATTTATTTTTCAGAGCCAGCACGCAGGATGCGGGTTCGGGTTTTGGATTATACAATGTTAAAGATGCTTTATTGAAGCTTAACGGCGGGATAAAAGTTAGTTCTGTACTTGGCGAAGGCGCAGTGTTCAAGGTCACAATTCCTAATAAATAATGAGCGAAAAATCTAAAAAAGCCAATTTTATAATCATTGACGATAGTCAGTTAGATTGTTTCATTGCAGAAAAACTCATAAAACATTCTGGATTTGATAAGAATATGCGAAGTTTTTTGGTGGCAACCGAAGCACTAGATTATATAAAAGGAATTAAATACTCGCAACTTGATGAGCCTACTATTATTGTACTTGATTTGCTAATGCCCGTAATGAGCGGTGTGGAGTTTGTTGAGGAATTTGAAAAACTTCCTTTTTCGATTCGGAATAAATATTTAATTGTAGCTTTTACATCCTCAATGAACAAAAAGGATATGAGCAGAATTAGAAGCTATAAATCAGTAAAGTATATTTTTGATAAACCAATTAACGCGCAAGTACTGCTACCATTAATCGACGAATGTAATTCACTTATTTAGGAAAGTAACTTCTGTCTTAACAAAAACTCGAATTGATCATTCGAAACAACAAGTTTTTCATTCATGTTTTTTAGTTCCAGCTTCTGCTGATAAACTTCATATGCCCTTTTTATGGTCATATCAAGTTCCTCTTCATTCCAGGGCTTAGATAGATAATGGAATATTTTTCCCTTATTTACAGCATCTACAACTGCATTCATATCTGCATAACCACTTAACAGGATTCGCATTGGCTCTTCGTTTTTTTCTAAAACTTTTTCCAGAAATTCTACTCCGGTCATATTAGGCATGCGCTGATCAGTTATGATAATATCAACATGCTTTTTTTCAAGGATAGACATTGCTTCATCGCCGCTTAAAGCGATTAAAACATTGTATTTGATACGAAAATTTGCTTTGAATGAGATCAGGTTATTTTCCTCATCATCAACATAAAGTACGGTAATCTTATTTTCTGACATATTATTGTTTCTATACCTGATATAAACAATTTACATTTATTTCATGAAAAATAAAAAAATTACTTTTCACTAAAAACTTTGGATAACCAAATTCTAAGTTCATAAATCAGGGGATATAAAATTAAAAACGTTAAGTACTGTATCCCAGTGATATTAATTTTTAATGCTTTACGTTACATTATTGCTTATGTTACTATTTTTTTACGGTAACTCAACACTTGAATTTATCAAGAAGCATATTTATTGGATTAAAGCGAATAACAACTTTAGTATCAGTTATGAATATATTTAGTGTCCCTGTTACTAGTATATTGACTTTTGGAATGGTAACCTTACAGGTTTCCATTCGTTAAACTTTAAAATATTCCTAAATTGTGAAACACTTAGTAAACTAACATTCTAACAATTTTATGCCTTTCAAAAAAATCTTACTAGCCTGCTTTTGCCTGGTTTCTTTTCAGTATGGATATGCTCAAAATATTCAAGCACCTATGGTGTTATGGTATAAGCAGCCAGCAACACTACCCGACTCTCTTCCATACGGGAACCAAAGAACTTCTAATCCTTCGATTGCTCCTTTGGCAAAAGATGCAACTAACGGTTTCGCTGATATATCTGGTAAAGGCTGGATAGAAGCATTGCCGATTGGAAACGGCAAAATGGGGGCAATGGTTTTTGGAGGGGTGGTTAACGAACGCCTTCAACTAAATGAAGAAAGCCTCTGGGCAGGATTTAACCGAGATACAAATAATCCTTTGGCTGCTGGTGCTTTGGCTACGGTACGCCGCTTGATTTTTGAAGGAAAAGAAGATTCTGCAAAGCTGATAGCTGAACCAACAATGCTTGGTATACCAAGACGAGTACGTCCTTATCAATCGATGGGCGACGTTTGGATTGAATTCCCCGGAGCGGCTAAAAAATCCTTTTCTAATTATTACCGCGACTTAAATGTAGACCAATCGATAGCAAATGTTCGCTATGTACAGAGTGGCGTGAAATATACACGCGAAATTTTTGCATCACATCCGGATAATATCATCGTAATGCGATTAACGGCTTCTCAAAAAGCCAGTATTTCCATGAATATCTCCTTGCACCGTGAGCGGGATGCCGTTTCGCTGGTACAAGACAATAGAGTTGTTTTGAGAGGACATCTTAATGTTCCTGATAACAATGGCATCAATCGTGGAATGACATTCGCCACCGAGATTCTTCCGGTTTTAAAGGGCGGTAAAATTAGCTTTGAAGGCAGCAAGCTCGTAATCAGCAATGCAGATGAAGTAATTTTATATCTTTCGCAAGCTACCAGCTACGCTGGAAACGAGCCCGAAAAATCTTGCGAAACTGCTATAGCTGCAGCCTCGAAAATGCCTTACGAAGTTTTGAAAAGACGACACGTTGAAGATTATCAGAAACTCTACAATCGTCTAAAACTTAACATAAATAACATTACGGCAAAAGCTGCTCTGGAGATTCCTACCGACACAAGAGTCCAAAATGCGAAAACAAATGGTGATGCTTATTTATCAGCATTGCAGTATCAGTACAGCCGTTACCTGATGATTTCTTCTTCGCGTCCTGGCGATTTACCGGCCAACCTGCAGGGGTTATGGAACCAGCACATGTTGCCACCCTGGGAGTCTGACTATCATTCTAATGTCAACCTACAAATGAACTATTGGTTTGTAGAGCAGGCTAACCTGGCAGAGTGTCATGAACCGCTTATTACTTACATGGATACCATCGCCAAACATGGAAAAATTACTGCTAAAAAGCATTACAACGCAAACGGATGGGTAATGCACCATGCATCTGATATCTTCGGTTATACTGCACCTGTATCGTCAGTAGTTGGAATCTGGCCTGTTGGAGGCGCCTGGGTAAGCCGCCATTCTTATGAGCACTATCTTTACAGCGGCGACAAAAAGTTTCTTCGTACCGAGGCTTACCCACAATTGAAAGGTGCGGCAGAGTTTATGGTAGATTTCCTGATTCCAATGCCTAAAGGGCTGCCATTTGAGGGGAAGCTTGGAACTAACCCTTCTCACTCGCCAGAAAATGCTTATGAAAGTAAAAAGGGTATACAAACCCAGTTTACATATTCCGCAACGATGGATCTGATGATTATCAGAGATTTGTTTGATAATTACCTCGAAGCATTAAATGTCATCCAAAAAGATCAGCCTAACTTTGATAAGGATTTTCAGGCGAAAGTGATTAAAGCTCGTGAGAACCTGATACCGATCCAGATTAGCCCTTCGGGCCGCATCCAGGAATGGATCGAGGATTATAAGGAAACCGAAGCTGGGCATCGTCACATTTCTCACGTGTATAGTTTGTATCCCGATAATCTTATTTCGCTTAGCAGTACACCACAATTAGCGTCTGCTGCTTTAAAAACTTTAGAAACACGATTGAGAGGGGACACTGATCCGGCGAAAGCCGATTTTCCAGCCTTCAATTCCTACAAGAACGGTCAAGGGGGTACAGGATGGGCTCGTGCATGGATGGCTTTATGTTATGCCCGGCTCGGACTTGGTGAAAAAGCCTATGAGCATCATAAAAATCTGCAGTCAGAATTTGTTTTCCCTAACTTATTTGGTGTCGCCCACGGTACTTTTCAGATAGATAATGTATTTGGTAAATCAGCTGGTATTAACGAAATGTTACTGCAGAGCCAGGAAGGATTCATCAATTTATTACCTGCCGTAACTTCTGAATGGAAGAATGGCTTTGTAAATGGCCTTCGTGCCATCGGAGGATTTGAAGTCGATATGAGCTGGCAAAATCTAGCCATTACTGCTACTAAAATAAAATCAAATAACGGCGGTTTATGTAAGATAAAAACCAAGCAATCCGTCAGTAAGATAACTTCTGGAAGTGAAATTGTTAAGATGCAAAATACTGCAGACGGTTTAGTTACTTTCAACACCAAAGCAGGAAAAGAGTATCAATTAGTTTTTGCTAAAAATTAGTCACTCTAAAGAAATGTATATCAGATTTCTTATTCTGATTGTAGCGGTTTTTGCTACAGGGTTGTGTTTCTCACAGCCAATTGAGCCAGTTAATTTTAAAAAATACTCTGGTTCCATGCTTAGTAGTACAGAATAAAGCATCTCGAATTGGATTCGAACTGATTGGAAAGAGAATAGACACTATAAAATGTGTAGCATCAGTAAAATTTCACAATTATAAAATTATCCAGGAAGACAATGCGGTGAAATGGTTGGTTGATGGTAAGGTTTTTTTATCAGTTAGATACCGAACCATCTCGGGTATTATTGAACCGAATGCGTCTTTATTTGAATTTCAGGCCGACTGTTTCTCATTGTGATTGGGCTTATGGATGCATAAGGAGGGCCAAGTTACCAACCTACGCTTATGTTAAAAATTTTGAATACACTCTAAACGCTAATTTAAAAGCGAACAAAAATTTTGCACATCAAACGTTTGCCAGAAATACTAAAGATAAATTCCGAAGATTCAATGCCGAAGTATGGCAATATTCATCGATCGATTTAATTAAAAGGAACAAGCCTGTTTATCTTACAGAAAACTTAATATTCCACAGGAAGTACTTAAAGATGATTATTAATAGGGATGAGAATTAGTGACACTCACTTTGGATAGTTTGTGTATATCCCTACTTCAAATTACTCAGGAATCCTTTCTTTAGGAATTTTTTCTTTTAAATGCTTAATAACCGGACTTGCAGTAAGGCCATGTAAAACAATGGATGATAATATAGTGAGTGCAACAATTGCCCACAATTCTTTTTCATGATCAAACGCTTTTTCATTAAAAGCGAAGGCTAAATAAAACACTGATCCCATTCCTCTTATTCCGAAAAAGCTGATCGCTAATTTTTCCTTGATATGAATATCTAAATTATACAGGCTGATGAAAGCCGTAATGGGCCTGATAATCAGGATAAACGCTACACAAAACAGTGCCATTTTCAAGGTTAATGGCTGCAAAATTCCGTTTACCAATGCTCCACCGAAAAGTAACAGAAGAATAGCAACCAAAAGCCTTTCAGTTTGATCTACAAAAGAATGTAAATCATCATGATATTCATGTTTTTTATCAAAGTGCCTCAATGTAATTGCGCATACAAATACTGCAATAAAGCCGTAACCATGAGCAAGTTCGGTTACTCCGTATACAATAAGCGTTAAAGAGATGGCAAGAAACCCGTCGCGGGTTTTTAAATTAGGATACTTCTCGGTCAGCGTAAAAACAAGATATCCGGCAAGCCGCCCGAGAAGAAACCCAATGGCAGCTCCTGCAATTATTTTATAGAGTAAATGATATCCAAACCACGAGAGAAAATGTCCATCGGTAAGATTCCAGTGAGAAATACCGGCTATTGTTATAGCAAGCCATACAAAAGGATAGGCCATGCCATCGTTTAAACCCGCTTCTGCAGTAAGAGAGAATTTTGTCTCCGACTTTATTTTTTCGTTTGGCGGGCCTACCTGAACATCAGATGCAAGAACCGGATCGGTTGGAGAAAGGGCAGACGCCAGTAATAACGCAGAAGCTAAACTCATCCCCAAAAAGCTATAGCCTAAAAAAGTCGTTGTTATGATGCATAATATCATTCCAATAGCAATAAGTCGAAAAGGGGTTGCCCAATTCCTTAGAGAGAATGAACGGTCGATGCGAATGCCAGTACCCATTAAAGAGATAATTAAAACAGCTTCAGTTATTCGCAGAGTAATTTCTTCACTCCTGTATACATTAAATTTTGGTAGAATATCAGGAAAAGCAGTGTAAACAATTATCCCTAAAACCATATAGATAACTGAATAAGCAATTCCGGTTAATTTGGAAATCGCCGGCATCCAGGTCATTCCAAAGGCTGCACATCCTATAAGAGTCAATAGCCGAAAATAATCCATCCTATCAAGATGTCAATCTTCATACCATTGTAGGTGCAAGTCCTTATTGTTAGAATTAATTAGGGAATGTTTTTAGGATATTAAAGTATTTCAAGAAGAAAGAAACGATAGAATTAAACCTGTAAACCAGTTTTTACTTTCTTTTTCCTTGTGAATTGTGCCACGATAGCAGCAATTATAGGCGGCAATGTGGTGCATACAGAAATTGTAGCCACAGCAACAGCAAAGTTTTCTTTGACTATTGGGATGTTGCCAAAAATGTATCCTAGGGCAAGAAATCCGGCAATCCAGAGAAAAGCACCGGTTAAATTATATAAGGAGAATAATCGCTTATCCATCTTACCCACGCCTGCAACAAAAGGAACAAATGTTCTTACAATCGGAAAAAAACGACTAAAAATAACAGCTTTACCTCCATGTTTTCTAAAAAACAAAATCGTTTTTGCGTAATGTGAAGGTTTTAAAATTCTATTTCCTTTTTTAAAAATACGTGACCCGGCATAGCCTCCGATATGGTAGTTTACAAAATTACCTACAATTGCCGCAATGAATAATACCAATGCCAGTATATAAATGTCTATTCCGGTTTGCCCGGATGCTACAACAGCTCCAGCCGCAAATAATAGAGGGTCACCTGGTAAGAAAGGAAATATAACCAAACCTGTTTCTGCGAAAATAATTAAGAAGAGAATAAGGTAAGTCCAAACCTGGTAAGTTTTACTTATCTCTGCAATGTTTGTATCGATGTGTAGAAGAAAATCTAATATCTGGCTAATGAATTCCATGTAATTTGCTTGTGCCTGGATGTTTATTTGAAACTCAATAATAAGTTTTGTACGAGTAGATCGTGATTATCTTAAACGGGCATTTGTAAGGGTATGTTGCAAAGTTTTAAAATATAGTTTTGAGGAATTGAAAGCTTACGGGTTTTCAGAGCGTAAACCGATAGCTCAAATAAATAGAGAGATATACCGCTTATTGGTGTGCCAGGTATCTATAAAAACTTAAATGATTATGCAACAGATATGTGTGCAGAATTGCTTTTATCTGGTATGGGGAAAGTAATAAAAAAAGAAGTTCCATCACCGGGCTTGCTCCTGAAGCTGATGCTGCCGTCTTGTAATTCAGTGTACTCTTTGCAAAGAACCAAACCCAGACCAACTCCTTTTTCATTATTAGTGCCCTGAGTTGGTTTAACATTTGATGAAAAGATATCTTTTTGTTTTTCTACATTTATCCCTAAACCATTGTCTCTAATTTCAATTACGCCAAAACCGTCATTAACAGCAGCTGCAATATGAATTTTTCCGTTTTTGGAAGTAAACTTAGCGGCATTGGATAACAAGTTCCGAACTATTAGCTGTAGCATGTCTTTATCGGCTCGGATAAAAAGTTTTTCAGGCAAATCTATAGTTAGGGTGATATTCTTATTAGCCGAAATTTGAGCAGATAATTCTATAGTTGAGCGTAATGCATCCAAAACATCAACGGAAGTTACATTTACTTTAACACCTTCCATTTGTGATTTAGACCACAATAATAAATTATCGAGCATTTCTTTAGTGCCAGCCGTATTTTTAAGCAGTTCTTTTTCTAAGTATATTCTGTCTTTAAGTGCTAAATCAACATCAGTTAAGAGTTCAAGATAGCTTTGTATAGATGTAAGGGGGGATCTTAAGTCGTGAGATATAATTGAAAAAAGACGATTTTTTTCAGCATTGCTTTTCTCTAATTCTATAGTTTTTAATTCCGACTTGTTTTTTTCACGTTGATAACTTCTTACCAGTGCAGATGTGAACCAATAAATCATTAGAAGTACCCAAATATACGTACTCACATTTTCTTCGAAATACTCAGCTCTGGTATTGATAGTATTTTGAATAGATTTAGGATAATAAAATTCGACAATGGGTAAAGCTATATAAAACGCTAAAGAGGCGATAAGCCACCAAAAACGTTGCTTTGGTGAAGAAACTGTAATTAAGAAGAAAAACAATGCAATATTATTTATTAGCGTTGCGCCTTTAAGTCCTGCGTGTAGAAAATAATATGTTCCAGATAAAAAATAACAACTTAGCCCTGTTATTAAAATACAAAGCTTCAGCCAACCTTTGAATCTGGATAAATAATACAAAACAGATTGGATTATTAGCAATGCCAGTAAAATTATTCCAATGGTATAATAGCCTGTTATAATGTTTATTGGCACTGATTGTATCAGTATTAATAAAAGTATGACACAGTAAGTGTTATATAACCTGTGTTGCAGATGGAAATCCTCTTCATTGCCGCTTAAATAATGAAATAAGCCTTTTATACGTAATATAATATTTTTAAAAAGATTCATTATCTAATTGGAGCATTCGTAACTATAAAGACAACTCAAACATAATTTGTTATACGTTTAAATAAGGTATTTTGTTAAGTTACAATTTAATGAAAAATTGTGGAATTGACTTTCCTTTAGCTATGAGTTGTTTAGAGACGTCCTAATTATTAAGACTATCGAAATGGTTAAATTATTGGAAATGATCTAATTTCAAGTCCCAAAACAAGTAATACTTAAAATAGTTGATAGGGGAAATGCTGTTATGTTTAAAAAGCTGATGTATTTTGTCTTATCAACCAGTACATTGTGCTGCTGTAAAAATTTTAATTATCAAAATACGAAAGCACAATTAACCTATATCAGCTCAACCGAGGTTGCGGAATATCCTTCCGGATCTACCATCTCATTTCGTAATGGACATTTTTATTTAATGGGCGACGATGCCAAATCGTTGGTCGTGCTAGATGCCTCTCTTTTTATTAAAGAGACCATAAATTTATTTCCGGGCACCGCACATCGGATACAGAAAGTAGATAAAGCCGATATTGAATCATCCGAATGGATTGGTGAGAAACTTTACCTTTTCGGATCCGGCTCGGTTACAACTACGCGCGACAGCGGTTTTGTGTTTAATCCCGAAGACCGGCAAGTGCTCCGGCTAGATTTAGGTGCGTTTTATAGGAAAATGATAGATATTGGAATTCCGGCGCTTAACCTTGAAGGTGCAGCTCTTGTTCAGAGTCATTTGATTTTCGCTAACCGAAGCAATCTTAGTAACAATGAGAATTACCTGCTCTTAAATCCGGTTGATCATTTGCTTCAGGATATTACTAAGGCTATCAGGTTAAAATTACCGGGAGATGCCGGAGTATCAGGGTTAACTTACTTGCCAAAAGAGGATGTTCTAATCTTTACCGCATCAGAAGAAGATACCGGGAGTACTTATGATGATGGCGCTATTGGTGGAAGTTATCTGGGATTAATAAATGATATTTCGGATAAGCTAGTTATGGATGAAATTGCTCCCGACCAATGGATGCCTTTAGTTGACGTGCATAATGATTTTATAGGCCAGAAGATAGAATCTGTTTGTGCTTTCAAAGAAGATGGCGATAAAACAGAACTTTTGCTTGTGGCTGATAATGATAACGGCACTACAAATGTGTTTCGCGTAGCCTTACATTAATCTACATGATTGAAATTTACAGGCCAAAAGGCCTGTAAAATTATTCCTCAGAATCATAAATTATCACTTTCTCGAATAGTGGCCTGAAGCTATCTAAAAAAGTTGTGTGTAAAGGATGAACCTGATATGCGTTATGACCGGATAACGAGTCAAAAACAATCAGCAAAGAAAAAGTATAAGTCTTATCAACTACCGGCCTGTCGATCGGGGCGGGCGTTCCTATGTAAACAGATTTAATTGTTTCAATACTTTTTAGAGATTCTAATCCGGCTCTAAAATCTTTTTTACTATCATCAGAAGTATCGGCTTTAAGCCAAAACAGAACATGGTGTACAAGCATATTTTCAAATTTGGGCAAATATAAAATTTTGATTGGATTAAAGATTGAGGGCGAGGTAACTCTTTAAATATTAAATTTATTAACGTTTTCTATTTTTTATTGCTATTTTTTCAGAAATAAATATAAAATTCAGAAGATATGACAAAAAATGAAGCCAAATCACTAATTATTGAAGCTATTCAAAGTAAAGCTCTAACCTTCCAAGAAATTGCAGATGCAATTAATCGTAATGTTGTGTGGACAGCTTCAGCATTATTCGGACAGAATAGTATGGATGCCGCTGAATCAAAAAAAGTTGTAGAGATTCTAGGTTTATCGCCAGAAGTTGCGTTTGCATTACAAGTTTTTCCGCAAAAAGGTACCGAAAGCGTAATGCCTCCCACAGACCCTTTGATTTATCGTCTTTATGAAATTGTTCTTATTTACGGCGAATCTATGAAAGCTGTGATTCACGAAAAGATGGGTGATGGTATTATGAGCGCAATTGATTTTACGATGAATATTGAGAAACTCGAAAATCCAAATGGCGACCGGGTAAAGATTACGATGGACGGAAAGTTTTTGGGGTATAAAAAATGGTAGGCATAAACAGTTCAGGCTGCATACATGCAGCCTGAATTGTTTATAAGAGGTGATTCCTAATTACAAGAACTTACCCTAATCCGCCACCCAAAGATTTTGTGATACTTTCGGGAGTGATACTGTCATCATTAGGATCGTTTACCTTATTGGTGAATTTTTCAAGTAATCCCGGAAGGGCAGCAGCAATTGCACCAATGGCTGTAGCATGTAATCCAAGCTTACTTCCCAAAGCTCCCACCACGCCACCTTGTATAGCGTTTGTAAGCGTCCCTCCGGATTGACCCCTGAATCCCGGATACCGGAACCAAAGATTTCCTTTCCGGTCTGCCAGAACATCCCAAAAGCTGGGCGAAGGTATTATTCTACTCGTTAGATTGGTAAACGATTTTCCATCGTATCGAAACACCCCATTATAGGCAGCAATCAAAATGTCTCCATTTTTAGCTTGCTTTACATTCCGAACCATCCTGCTGGGCCGTAGGAAGTGACAGTGTCTTTGAATTCAGACTTGATATGCTTCAGGTACATCTGTTTGGTTTTGTTCTCCACAGGAAGTGCAAAAAACAGTCATTAATAACAAAGTGTGTATGTGTGCGTATTTCACAACTTATTTTTTTAGAATTTCCTTTTTTATGTAAGCTGGATAATTTGTATTTCGAAATTTCTTACTAACATTTTCCATCCCCCTTTTTTCTTTCCACCTTAATTCTTTGAATATTAGGGGCGTATTTTCCCGATTCTGATAGTATAAGTAATATAATATCTCCAGCCTTACAGTGCTTTAATATAGTTTTAAGATCGGCTTCCTGAACGCTTTTGTTCATATACTCGGATACTTGAATGTTTGATAAAGCGAATGGGGTGTTAGTGTCTTGGATTGAAATGTGAAAGTTTACCTTTTTGCCAGGCGTTTTTCCATTGTTTGGCGCTTCTTGAACTGAAAGGATTCCCGTCTCGTTAATTTCAACTTCGGCAATGGGGTCTTTTGTAAACGGATCTATCAGCCACTTGTCACCAAGCTTAATACCCGTACATGATTGGCCCTCTTCATTAGGTTTCTCCACCCCTTCCTTTTCTTTAAGTACAAAAGAATTTAGTAGAAATAATACCAGGAGCATGGCCGGAATAAACACAAATGATTTTTTCATTTTATTAGATTTATAGTGAAACATATTATTTTAGTAAAGGAATGGGAAGTAACAGGTCTAGCAATACACATTACTTCTGACCCTCTTTATTTTAAAAGTCCGTAATGGTCTTTCCATCGTAACGGCTTACTCCACCTCCAGATGCAAACCAAATACTTCCATCATTAGCTCCTAAAATCCCGAAAGGCAGATTTTTAAGCCCTTCGTGTTTTGTCTCTATTTCGGTTACATGTGGCTCTTTATCAGACAACGACTGTTCATCAAAACGAAAAATGGGGCCCCCAGAACTAACCAGGATGTTTCCTTTTTTATCTTCGACGATAACACCGGCACCCGTCTGATTGATTTTGGTAAAAGTACTGCCGTTATAGCGCCAAAGACCATCTGCACCGAACCAAATATTGCCTTTTCTGTCTTCGATTATACGAAAAACGTTCTTGAAAGCTTTGCCGTCCGTATTGGTGACAGTGGTAAATGTTTTCCCGTCATAAATGAAGGTATGCCCTCTTGTGCCAAACCATAATTTCCCGGTTTTATCTTCAATAATAGTATGAACATCATTATGCATCGGATGAGCTTTCGGAAGCTCATGTTGGTAAATTGACACGTGGACAGAATCAGGGGAAGACGCCCCTTCTGTCATTTTATAATTTTGAAAGGATTTCCCATCGTACCGGCTTGCTCCGTCTGTTGTGCCGAACCAAATATTGCCGGCTCTATCTTCATAGATACAAAAAACGCGATTATTGGCAAGCCCTTCACCGGTTGTAAAATTTCGAAAAGATTTCCCATTATAATAAAAAACCCCTGAACCAAGAGAAGCGAACCAGAAGTTTCCTTTTCTATCTTCCAAAACAGAAATAAAGCGTGCCGAACTTACTTTACCTGTGACATTGGAAAACGATCTTCCATCGTATTTATAAACACCGTCATTCGTTGCAAGCCAGATATTGCCTTTTATATCCTGTTTTATTTCAAAAACGCCACAATTAGGCATCTGCGATGTGGCTATTTTTTTAGTTTCGGACTTAATATCTTCTTTTGGGCGGGCTGTTTTGTTTTGTCCTTTACAGGAAATACAAAAAGCACATAGCAGAAGAAAAGTGTACATGTAATTCATCATTAGTAGAGTAAGTAATTTGTTGTAGGTATTTTGACAGCTTTCAATATTTATTGGAACAAAGCTATATCCTATGCTAGCCTTTACAGTGTAAAGAGTTGTAAAAAGAATGTAAACGGGTGTAAACACTCGTGTAATTTATCTTCAATCAAATAGAATAGCGTATTTTTATATATGAATTTTAAGTACCTGTCGATTTTTATTGCTGCTTCTTCGCTTATCCTTTTCTATGGCTTTAGCGGAAGCCAGTCAACTGATCCGAATTTTGAGGAGTCAAAAAAAGCTATCATTATGAGGCAGGTTGGGCATGAATTACTGCTTCATTCCGGCGATAGTACATCCAGAGTGTTGCCTGTCAAGAAAATCACTGAAAATTCATATCAAATTCAATTTGCAAGTCAGTTTACCTTTAAACCCGATTCACTTGTAAAGATCATACACCGAATAATCCGGGCTAACCAACTTCCCTCCGACTATATTGTGAATGTCGTCGAATGCGCAAGCAATCAAACGATATTTGGGTATGCAATACTGGAAGCTAAACAGACTAATGAAGCTAAACAGACTAATATCATACCCTGCAGAGGCCGGCATCAAACTAAAGGCTGTTATTTAATCAATATATCATTCCAAGATACTAGTTTTATGGGCTTGCCAAACAAGTCTGTTACTGCCGGAATAAGCCTCTTTGCTTTGGTATTACTATTTTCAGGAGCAAATATTTATTACAAAAAGAAAAGTAAAGCAGATACCGGCGATACCTGCGGCAAGAACCTTCAGGATGAATTCATCCGGATTGGGACGTATCATTTTTACAACCACAAGCAATACCTCATCCATAATAATGAACAAATTGAGCTGACTTATAAAGAATCTAAATTGTTATACATTTTTGCAAGCACTCCTAATGAAATCATAGACCGAAACAGGTTGCAAAAAGAAATATGGGAAGATGAGGGTATAATTGTTGGCCGTAGCCTTGATGTGTTTATCTCAAAACTTAGAAAAAAACTGGAAAGTGATTCTACAGTTAAACTTGTTAATATTCACGGGAAAGGGTATAAGCTTGAAATTAGCGCCTAGGAGCATCTCAATGTGGTTAGGGAAAGGTAAATGAGAACTAGTAATAGATCGTATAATCAATTACAATCCTTTTTGTAATGATTAATTTACGACACCTAATGATAAGGTCTCAGCCTAATGAGCTGTTAGGCCCCCTTACTGAAGAAGATAAAAAAGGGGTCAAGCAAAAAAGTTGGGGACTAGGCATAGATCTTAGCTAATCGGTACAAGAAAAAACTAACATTTCTCACCCCTCTGAACTGCGTTCTTAACGCT
>JANMZB010000858.1:0-2410 GCA_031382725.1 Sphingobacteriaceae bacterium
ATGTCTGGCTGATAGAAACGGTTAAACAGTACCAGCGCGTTTGCACCGGCATCATCCAGCTTTTTCGCCATATTGGCGATGTTGCTAAAGTACAATTTGGCGCAGCTACACGTTATGGAGCAGTTACCTATAATGGTCAGGGTGAAGTGGTGGCAGGAATTGTATTGATGCTGAAAGGAGAAAACTCCAATGAAGTAATTGCCAATGTAAAAAACCGTATTGAGCAAATTAAAAAAACACTTCCTGAGGGCATAGAAATCGAAGCTTTTCTTGACCGTACCAAGTTGGTAGAGCGAGCTATTGGCACCGTTTCGACCAACCTTATTGAAGGCGCTTTGATCGTCATTTTTGTGTTGATTTTGTTCTTGGGCAATTTTCGTGCGGGCTTGATTGTCGCTTCCGTGATCCCACTATCTATGCTTTTTGCAGTAGCGATGATGAATCTTTTTGGAGTTTCAGGAAATCTGATGTCGCTAGGCGCAATAGATTTCGGGTTGATTGTAGACGGGGCGGTTATCATTGTGGAGGCGACCTTGCATCATATTGTTGGGAAAAAGTATTTGCACAAATTGTCTCAAGGTGAGATGGATGATGAGGTGTTTGAATCTGCCTCCAAAATAAGAAATTCAGCCGCCTTTGGAGAAATAATAATTTTGATCGTTTACCTTCCCATATTGGCACTAGTAGGGGTAGAGGGCAAAATGTTCAAACCTATGGCACAAACCGTGGTATTTTCTATTTTGGGTGCTTTCTTACTTTCGCTAACTTACGTTCCTATGGTGTCGGCTTTATTTTTAAATAAGCAGATGTCTTACAAAAGAACCATTTCCGATCGGATGATGGATTTTTTTCAGCGTATTTATACGCCTGCTATTCATTTTGCCATTCGCCGAAAAGTCTTGATAATTGCCGCCTCCATAGGATTATTTACAATCAGTTTATTTATTTTTAAAAATATGGGTGGCGAATTTATCCCAACCCTTGACGAAGGAGATTTTGCAGTAGAAACAAGAATACTTACTGGCAGCTCTATGATGCAAACGGTAGATGTGGCTTTAAAAGCTGGAAATATTTTGACTAAGAAATTCCCAGATGAAGTGATACAGGTAATTGGGAAAATTGGTGCTAGCGAAATTCCTACCGATCCTATGCCACTAGAGGCTTGCGACCTTATGGTAATTCTGAAAGATAAGGACGAATGGAAAGCAGCATCAAGCAGAGATGAATTGGCCAATAAAATGCAAGAAGCTCTGGAGGAAATTCCAGGGGTAAATTATAGCTTTCAACAACCCATACAAATGCGTTTCAATGAGCTAATGACAGGAGCTAGGCAAGATGTGGCCATCAAAATTTATGGGGAAGATCTGGATGAACTTTCTACAGTAGCAAAAAAATTGTGTAAAATAATTCAACCCATAGAAGGAGCTAAAGATTTGTATATAGAAGAAGTGACGGGGTTGCCGCAAATAGTTGTCAAATTTGATCGGGACAAGGTTGCGCAGTTTGGTTTAAACATCAATGACATGAATAGAATAATCAGTTCAGGATTTGCTGGAGCCCAGGCGGGACTGATCTATGAAGGAGAGCGCAGGTTTGATCTTGTAGTTCGGCTGGATAAGGAACATAGACAAGGATTGGAAGATGTACAAAATTTGTTTGTCACTACTTCTAAAGGGCTGCAAATTCCTTTGAGTCAAGTAGCAGATATTGAATTCCGACAAGGCCCAAATCAAATACAGCGTGATGATACCAAACGTAGAATTACCCTGGCTTTCAATGTGCGAGGGCGAGATGTAGAAAGTATTGTTAGCGAAATACAACAAAAAGTGGACAAGCAACTAAAACTTCCCATCGGTTACTACCTCACTTACGGAGGGCAGTTTAAAAATTTGGTAGAAGCCAAATCACGTCTATCCATCGCTGTTCCCATTGCTATGGCACTTATATTCGTCTTGCTTTATTTTACTTTCAATTCTTTTAAGCAAAGTGTGCTAGTTTTTTCTGCCATTCCGCTTTCGGCAATTGGCGGGGTTCTGGCCTTATGGTTGCGAGATATGCCCTTCAGTATCTCTGCGGGTGTTGGTTTTATTGCGTTATTTGGCGTTTCTGTTTTAAATGGAATAGTATTGATAGGCGAGTTTAACAATTTAAAAATACTAGGATTGACTGACTTGAACGAGATAGTATTGAAAGGCACTGCTACCCGGCTGCGACCTGTGCTTATGACTGCAATGGTAGCCTCTTTAGGATTTTTGCCAATGGCTTTATCCCACGGCTCAGGGGCGGAAGTGCAGAAACCTTTGGCTACTGTAGTAATTGGGGGTTTGTTATCGGCAACACTTCTGACCTTGTTGGTATTGCCATTGTTATACATTCTTTCGGAAAATGGGTTTAGGTTTAAAGCTTCCAA
>JANMZB010000871.1:0-2103 GCA_031382725.1 Sphingobacteriaceae bacterium
CAATTATTTTGATGGTTCAGCAGAATCGCTAATGTCTTTTATGGTAAAAGATGATGCTCTTTCGGCTGAGGAGATTGCAAGTATTAAAGATATAATCAATAAAAAATAAGATGGAATTACTTAACTACCTTCTTAAAGCGAGCAGTTGCATGGCTATATGTTATCTGTTCTATTTCTTAGTACTTAGAAAAGCGGATCCCGCATACTTACTTACAAAGTAACGGGTAACAACCAATTCAAATTTAAAAAGGGTTGGAGTGCGGAACTGAGTGGTTCTTACCGTTCAAAAACAACATTTGGCCAAGCTGTCAATCAGCCTATATGGAGGATAAATACTGCCATTCAGAAGAAATTATTGAAAGGTAAGAGCTCTATTACTTTGGCAGGCTCGGATATCTTCCATTCCTGGATAAGCAAGAGGGACATTAAATTATATGAAGCCCAAATTAGCGTGGTTAACCGGAATGATACACGGCAAGTTAGCCTGGCTTTTACTTACAGGTTAGGAGCGGCAATTAAAACCCGCTCAAATAAGGGAGGCTTGGATACGGAGAAGAGTAGAATTGGGGCTGATTGATATTTGGTGAAAGGAAGTAACAATAATAGAGTATGTGTTTGTTGGTGGGACAGCAACAAAGGGAAACAAGTACTTTAAGATTTTCCCTCAACAATTGTTATTTTTAACTTTTCAACATCCATGAAACAACGCCTTATTTTTTTGTTTTGTCTGCTGGCAATCGCAATATCCGCATGCAGATTGCTCCTTAGCTCTGAACCATCTTTTGGCACTTCCGAATGGACGGAATACCTCGGAGGCCCGGAAAGAAATCATTACTCCCCTCTCGACCAAATTAAACCGGCTAACGTGTCTGATTTGGAAGTTGCCTGGGAATACCACACGGGAGATACCGGTCAGATTCAATGTAATCCGATTGTAGTCAAAGGTGTACTTTATGGGATGACTGCAACTACTCACCCATTTGCAGTTGATGCTGCTACAGGGAAAGAGATATGGAGAATTAAAAGCGAAAAGACAGATGGTGCCAGCACAAGCAGAGGTCTGGTTTATTGGGAGAACGGCGATGACCAGCGTATTTTGTTTACTAACGGGCCCTGGATATATGCGCTGAATGCGAAAACAGGAGAACGAATAGCATCTTTCGGAGAAGCCGGAAGAACAAGTCTTAAAGCCGGCCTGGGAACTACAGCTAAGGATAAAATGGTAATTTCCAACACGCCGGGAACCGTGTATCAGGATTTAATTATCATGCCGATGCGTTTGTCCGAAGGCGCTGATGCGGCACCCGGATATATTCAGGCATTTAATATAAAAACCGGGAAACTGGCTTGGGTATTTCATACCATTCCTCACCCGGGCGAGTATGGTTATAACACATGGCCGAAAGAGGCCTATAAAAATATCAACGTAGGAGCTGCCAACAACTGGGCGGGGATGGCGATTGACAGAGAACGCGGCATTTTATTTGCACCAACAGGGTCGGCTTCTCATGACTTCTATGGCGGCTATCGGAAAGGCGATAATCTTTTTGCCAATTGTTTACTGGCTCTCGATGCAAAAACAGGTAAGAGAAAATGGCATTTCCAGTTTGTACATCATGATATTCTGGACCGCGACGTACCCGCGCCGCCAAACCTGGTCACACTTAAAATAAACGGAGAAGTGGTAGACGCTGTCGCTCAAGTGACCAAACAAGGTTATGTCTTTGTTTTTGACCGGGAAACAGGTAAGCCCTTATTCCCGATAGAGGAAAGGGCCGTTCCGGCCTCGGATATTCCCGGCGAAGAAGCAGCGAAAACACAACCATTTCCAGTAAAACCGGCTCCATTCGCGCGGCAGACGTTTACAGAAGAAGATATCAATCCGGGTGCAGAGAACTACCGGGAACTTCTGGATAGTTTCAGAAATAGCCGGTCGGAAGGGCCCTTTACACCCTTAAGCAAAAAAGGAACTATTGTATTTCCCGGAACAGATGGAGGGGCCGAATGGGGAGGAGCAGCTGTTGACCCTGACGGAATTATGTATGTCAACAGTAACGAAATGGCCTGGCGTATGGCTCTTTTGCCAGCTACTTCCGCAGAGAA
>JANMZB010000913.1:0-6957 GCA_031382725.1 Sphingobacteriaceae bacterium
CTGAAAGAAACTTTCATAAAGCTTAAATTACTCACGGCTTGTTGCAGCGGCTTTAATACACTTAACTATCTACAGGCAAAAGCTAATGCTGAAATCGACTACTCAAACACTGTTAAAAGCAAACCTACTGCAACCACCCAGGCACCCCAGGAAATAAAACATGCGCCGCTATTTGCAACGTTAAAAAATTGGCGCAACAATCTAGCTACTGAAATTAATGCTCCGGTTTATATCATTTTACCTCAAAAGTCCCTTATCGAATTAGTAAATGCTTTGCCTTCCTCGGCTGATGAATTAGAATCCATCAAAGGAATTGGCAAAATGAAAGTGCAGCGTTATGGCAAAGAAATATTGGAGATGGTCGATGATTATTGCAGAAAAAACAACATCGAACGCAAACCCGGCTCCTTTCAGTTAAAGGAAGAAAAAATAAAAATCGATACTCGAAAAGTTTCCTTCGATCTTTTTAAAGAAGGTAAGAGTATTGCCGAGATTGCCCAATTAAGGAACTTTAGTCCGGTTACTATTGAAGGCCATCTTGCTACTTACATCAGTAGCGGAGAAATTTCTGTTTTCAATCTTGTTTCGAAAATCAAAGTAGCCAAAGTAATGACCAGTATTGTTCAACATCCGGGCTTAAAACATGGAGAACTTAAAGCAATTTTGGGCGACGATATTTCCTACGGAGAACTAAAAGCAGTTTTGAATCACCTCAACTTTGTAAACACCGAGGTAGTATAACTATATCCATAACAACAGGATGAATAAGAGTTAGCACTTCCTTTTTACAGCTTAAGAAGGTGGTAAGCGGTTTTATTCCCAGTATCCAGCTTACAAAAAAAAATTTATTCCCCAAACGCAGGTTTCTTTTCTTAATATCGTCTAACCCAATAAACAACGATACAATTTGAGTGAATCTATTTTGATAGAAGCCTTGCAAAGAAGGGAACGAACAGCGTTCTCCGGCCTTGTTTCGAGCTATCAAAAAATGGTTTTTAATACGGCTTTGGGTATCATTCAAAATAAGGAAGAAGCTGAAGACGTGGCCCAGGAAGTGTTTATCAAGGTTTATGAATCAATAGGTCAATTTAAAGGCGAATCTAAATTATCCACCTGGCTGTATCGCATTACGTTAACAAAGGCGCTCGACTGGCAACGCAAAAAAAATCGTAAAAAACGCTTTGCGATTGTAAAAAGTCTCTTTGGCGTAAACGATGAATTGCAGTATGACCAGCCCGACTTTGAACACCCTGGCATATTAATGGAGAATAAAGAACGCTCGGTAATATTATTCAAGGCGATTAACATGCTTCCGGAGAATCAAAAAGTTGCTTTCCTGCTGCATAAAGTTGAAGAACAAAGCCATCAGGAGATTGCAGATATTATGCAAACTACTGTTGGAGCGGTTGAATCGTACATGCATCGTGCTAAGCAGCATTTAAGAAAATCATTAGCGGGGTATTATAAAAATTTATAGTGATGAGAGATGAACAAAAATTGAGAGAAGAAATAGAAGCTACTTTAAATAGTTTGGAAGGAATCCAACGCGCTAAGCCTTCGTATTATTTTGAGTCGAAGTTGATTACACGGCTAGAAAATAAAGCGGCGAAAAAATCCAGCTGGTTATTTCCTCAACTCGCTTTCAGGCCGTCTATCGCGGTAGCTGTACTATCAGCTTTTGTGATATTGAATGTAGTTACTATCGGCACCTTGCTAAGGCAAAAAAGTCAAACGGCAAGCTCAACAGAACTTCAAGGTTTTGCGCAGGAATATAATTTGGGTACAACTACTTTATATGACACCAATACAATTAAGTAATACGTCTTAATCTTTTAAAATGGAAACTATCAAAAAAAATAAATGGCTAAGCATTCTGATTGTAATTCTTGTGATGGCAAACATTGCCACACTGGCCAGCTTTTGGATTTTGAAAAGAAAAACTCCTGAAGATTTTAGAAAAGGGGCCCGGGCCAATGCTTCCCTGTTTATTATTAAAGAGCTGAATCTTAACAAAGACCAGCAACTTATATATAAGCAGCTCATTGCCCAACATCAATCAGAAATGCATAGTATACGCAGGGATATGGGGCCTTTGAAGGACCATTTTTTCAGCTCGATTAACGATACGGCACTTACAGGGCCGGATATAATAAAAATGGCTGCGGAAATCGGAGAAAAAGAAAAAGAAATTCATCTGGCAACATTTAATCACTTCCGCGAGCTTCGTAAAATCTGTACACCCGGGCAGAAAATAAAGTTTGATAAAATCATCAATCAGGTTATGCGGATGGTTGCACCGCGGGGAGGCAGAGGCGACGGTCCACCGCCACCTCAACACGGAAATGGCCCGATGCCACCACCTCCGCCCGGATCAGATGGTATGTCGCCGCCGCCACCTCCCGGCGACTTTGAAAATATGCCTCCGCCGCCATCTGGCCAATAAAAACAAAAAACGCAGGTTTAAGCAACAGAAAACGTCAAATAGAAAAAGAATAAAATATGAAAAGAATTAAAATGATGCTATCCGGTTTACTGTTTGTAAGCTTCATAGCAAAGGCTCAACAGCCCCCGCCTCCCCCACCATCGCCAGAAGTCAGGCTTAAACAGGTGAGTACAAAACTCGAAAAAGAGCTAACTCTAAACGCCGCCCAGAAGCAAAAAGTGGAAGAAGCTTTTAAAACTTTTTTCGCCGGGATAGAACAGCTCAGGAAAGATAACCCACCGCCACCACCGCCGCCTCCGGGAAAGAAAGAAGATATTGATAAGCTGGCAAAAGCGCGCGATGAACAAATCAAAGCAGCACTTACAGCATCTCAGTTTAAAAAGTATGTTGAGGTAGAAAAAACCTTAAGGCCCAAACACCCACACGGCCCACCGCCACCGGCACCAAAATAAGTTGAATATTGAAAGCTTCCATTACGGAGGCTTTTTTTATGCACTACAAAAAATAAAAATTGACCGCAGGTTTTAAATCAGGGTAGCGTCTAACTCTTTAAAAGCTAAGCAACCTAAATTCATATCACAATGAAACTCAAGAAAAATATAGCTACCAGCGAGAATGGATTCATCTTCAATCCGACAACGGGCGATTCATTTTCAAGCAACCCAATAGCTGCAGAAATTTTGCAGATGATGAAGGATGGCAAATCTTCTTCGCTAATAAAAGCAGAGCTACTCAATAACTATGATGTAGAAGAGTTACAACTTGAAAGGGATTGGGATGATTGGATGAGCCAGTTAAAAGATGCTAACCTTCTTGAGCAATAAGTCGCAAATCATGGAGAAACCCACAAAAAAACCACTAATAATTGCCGTTACCGGATTGAATGCGATAGATAGCCCCGGCCCCGGGGTAGCTGTAATCAGGGCGTTACGGGAAGGGCTCGACAGGGAACTGCGAATCATCGGTTTATCCTACGAATCGCTTGAACCTGGAATATACATGCACGATATCGTTGATAAAACGTATCAGATTCCGTACCCATCGGCCGGAATTGAGGCTTTACTGGAACGATTAAATTACATCCACGCAGAAGAAGGCCTTGAAATTATTATTCCCAATTTCGATGCTGAGCTTTATAATTTCATCAGTCTCTCTGACCGTTTGGCTGAAATTGGAATCCGCACTTTTCTGCCTAATATCGAACAATTAGAGGCAAGGGATAAAATCAACCTTCTCAAATTCGGGAAAAAGCATAAGCTGCATGTACCGGAAGATAAAGTGATTCATAAAGCTGAAGAATTAAATAAGCTTGCAGAGGACTTCGGGTATCCTTTGGTTGTAAAAGGCAAATATTACGAAGCCATAATCGCCCACACCATTGAGCAAGCACATAAAGCCTTTTATAAACTGAGTGCAAAATGGGGGCATCCGATTATTGTTCAACAATTTATTAACGGAACTGAAATCAATATTGCTGCTTTAGGCGATGGCGAGGGCAATGCCATCAGCATCATCCCCATGCGAAAACTTTATATCACAGATAAAGGCAAAGCCTGGGCCGGAATTACGCTGGAGGACCAGGAACTGATAGACCTTGCCAATCACTTTGTGAAAGCCACCAAATGGAAAGGTGGTTTTGAGCTCGAAATAATGAAAGACGCAAAGGGCCATTTATATATTATGGAGGTAAACCCTCGTTTCCCGGCCTGGATTTATTTAACCGCAGGTGCCGGCCAAAATCAGCCTGCCGCGCTTGTAAAAATGGCTCTTGGCGAGAAAGTGGCTCCATTTACCGAATACGAAGTTGGAAAAATTTTCATCCGCTACTCTTGGGACCACATTACCGATGTTAAAGAATTTCAGCACCTCTCTGCCTACGGCGAACTATAAACCTTAAACCTTAGCTAAAATGATTACTCAAAAATTAACATACGAAAGGCCCTTCATCAAAAAGATGAACGCCGGTTTAATGAATAAATTCGGAACACGTACCGAATTTCAGGCGGTAAAATACATTGATGGTGTTTCGGTAACAGGCCTGCTTGCAGATTACGGCTCGCCAGTATTTGTATTGTCGGAAAAACAAATTCGCCGGAATTATCAGAATGCAGTGCGTTCATTTAAAACCAGGTATCCCAAGGTTCAATTCGCCTGGAGCTATAAAACAAATTACATAAATGCGGTTTGTAATGTCTTTCATCAGGAAGGTAGCTGGGCTGAAGTAGTCTCAGGCTTTGAATATCGTAAAGCACTGGGCAATGGCGTACCCGGAAACAAGATAATTTTCAATGGCCCTGATAAACATCCCGAGGATATTCTGTTAGCTATCAAAAACGACTCGCTGCTACATATTGACCATTTTGATGAGCTCTATGCACTGATTGAAATGTGTGATACGCTTGATAAAAAGCCCAGAGTAGCCATCCGGGTAAATATGGATACCGGCGTTTATCCCATTTGGGACCGCTTTGGCTTTAATTATGAAAACGGCCAGGCCTGGAACGCAATCACCAAAATTATCGGCTCGGGTAAACTTCAATTGGTAGGATTACATTGCCACATTGGAACTTATATGCTGGCCACTTCTGCTTATGCCATTGCCGCTTCTAAACTATGCGAGCTGGCTACAAATTGCAAAAATCAATTACATACGCCTATTCAATACCTTGATTTAGGAGGAGGATTTCCATCAACAAATACCCTCAGAGGTGCTTATTTACCGGGAGTTGATACCGTTCCGTCTGTAGATGATTTTGCCGAAGCGATTACCTCTACCATTTTGGCTCATGGGTTTAAACAGGAAGAATTACCCTTATTAATTTTAGAAAGCGGTCGGGTTTTGATTGATGATGCCGGATATTTACTAGGCACCGTGCTGGCCAATAAACGGCTTAGCGATGGCAGAAGGGCCACTATTATGGATTTTGGCGTAAACATTCTCTTTACCGCATTTTGGTATGAACATAAGATTAGTCCAGCTCAGGATTTTACCCACCATTCTGAAGACATGGTACTCTATGGCCCGCTTTGTATGAACATTGATGTTGTCCGCGAAAGCGTAAACCTGCCTTTGCTAAATAAGGGCGATAATGTAGTGGTTCATAAAGTGGGGGCTTATAACATGACACAGTGGATGCAGTTTATCAGCATGCGCCCCAATGTGGTAATGATTGATGAAAAGGGAAATCCGCACCTTATCCGCAAGGCAGAAACCCTTGAATACCTGGAAATGCAGGAAGAAATTCCTACACATTTACAATCGATAAACCTGTAAGTCTTGAACGCAATACGTCAATATAGCTTAGCTGTACTTAACAGTTATTCGGTAATATTTTTCTCCCAGAATAAAATCTTTGGAAGTATCATTCTGCTGGTTAGCTTCTTCAATCCTGTAGCCGGAGCTGCAGGATTATTAGCGGTAATGCTTACACTGGCAATTGCCCGATTTACCGGCTTTAATAAAGAATATACCACACAGGGTTTGTACAGTTTCAATGCCTTACTTACTGCCATAGGCTTGGCAACCATTTATGAACAAAGTGCCTACTTCTGGCTGGTACTGCTTTTATCTGCCCTATGTACCTTTATATTAAGCATTACCCTTTCGGCCTGGCTGGGCAAATACGGATTACCGGTGCTATCAATCCCCTTTGTTCTCACGTTTTGGATGATAAGCCTTACCGGCGATAAATTGGTAAAAATTACAGACATTTCCTATTCTAGCCTCTGGGAACCAGCCACTGTATATGTTAACAGCCACTTTACTTCGTTAAATGATTCTTACGCAGTAAGCTTAGTACTTAATTTTTTCAGGTCGCTAAGCGCAGTACTTTTCCAGGATAACGCATTCGCGGGATTTCTGATTAGCATTGGTTTTTTATGGTATTCCAGAATCGGTTTTAGCCTTCTTCTTATCGGCTTTTTTACTGCTTATGGAATTGAATTATTTTCTGCAGACTATCACGAAAGCATCAATTACTATAATTTTGGTGCCAATTACATGATAACGGCGGTAGCCTTGGGTGCCTTCTTCATCATTCCTTCCCGGTATTCTTATTTATGGTCTGTGTTAAGTATTGCGCTGGCACGCATGCTGGTTAAGGGCTTAACTAACCTCTTAACCATTTATGAATTACCGATTTTATCCCTCCCCTTTTCTGTAGTTGTAATTCTGATGCTTTACTTCTTTATGCAGCGCATCAGTTCCAGAGGGTTAACGTTAACACCGGTTCAGAACTTCTCGCCCGAACTTAATTTATACCAATTTTTAAATAACCGAGAGCGATTACAGAGCCTTCAATACGTGCCCTTATTGCTGCCCTTTATCGGCGAGTGGACCGTATCACAAGGATATGAAGGCAGCATAACCCATAAAGGCGATTGGAACAAAGCACTTGATTTTGTAATTCTGGATAATGAAATGAAAACGTATGCTTTGCCCGGCAACACTACAAAAAACTTTTACTGTTACAACAAACCTGTGCTTGCCTGCGCTGCCGGATTTGTAGAAGATG
>JANMZB010000926.1:0-4876 GCA_031382725.1 Sphingobacteriaceae bacterium
CAAAGTGCGGCGGGGAGACGTGATTACAGCCAAAGCCAAGGGCTGGTACAGCACCCCGGCCTCCAGCAACGGTGGCAGTGGCCTCCAGTTATGGCTGCAAGCCGTGCCCGACGGCAACGTGCCGGGCCAGAGCGAGACGCGACAAAGTCTGCCTTCCCTGCGGGTGGGCTTAACGCTGAACCTGCCCAACGGAGTACCCGCCGACGCCCCCAAAGCCTACCTCCAACTACAAGCCTACGATGAGCAGGGCCAAACCGCCGGACAGCAGACCCGCTTTGTGGCTGAACAGAATAGTTGTCTGAGTGATTTGCTCATTGATGACTACCGGGTAGAACAAGATGGCTACGTGCGCGTATACCTAGCCTCCGAGAGTGATGCCCCGGCCTTCTTCGACCAGTTGGAGATTACCCATCAGGAGGCACTTATTACCCAGGAGAATCACTACAACGGGTGGGGTCTGAATTTAGTGGGAATTGAAAAACAGGGCCAGCCGGACGATAAATTTCAGTACAACGGCAAGGAGAAGCAATCTGAGCTAGGGCTGAACTTGATTGATTACGGGGCAAGGAACTATGACCCACAGTTGGGTAGGTGGCATGCCGTGGACCCGTTGGCCGATCTATCCAGAAGATGGAGTCCATATAGTTATTGCTATAATAACCCGATGCGCTTTATTGATCCCGATGGAATGTTGCCAGGAGATTTGTATGATCAGAAAGGCAACCAAATTGGTACTGATAACAAGCCTGATAATAGAGTCTACGTTGTAACCGACAAACAGACGGTAAAAGACCTAAAAAGCTCAGGCGGGGTAGTGGCAGATGCCAGCAAAGTTAAATCAGCTGTTGAGTTACCGAGTGCAACAGTCAGATCAGAGATGGGCAAAGCAGTTGAGAGATCAGAAAACAACAAAGAAGAAGGTGGATACTATGGTAAAACTTCTGCTGGACAAGATAAAGTCGTACACGCAGCATCCGGACAGAAAGCCACATTAGCAGATGGTTCTAAAGCTGAAATTGATCCTCTTAAAGCTGCTAATTCTGCTGATGTTGATCCCTACATGACTATTGAAGGAACTTTTCACACCCACCCAAAGGGCACTGCAGTAGAAGATGAAAATAGAAATGCTGGTAGCACAGCCACTTCATCTATAGGGAAAGATGTAACAAATCGTTCCTGGAGCGGACCTCCATCCAACCCGGATTTGCAAAATGCAAAAGATAACGTGGATTACGGTATAAAGGGGAATTCGTATGTTCTCAGCCTACCCAATAAGACAGTATATATATATAACAGCCAGGGCAATCAAGCCCAGTTTCCTTTACCGAAGTTCTTAAGTATAGGCATCAAGTAAAATACACATCCATGAAAAATAAAACGTTGTTACTCTTTATAAGCGCAATTTGTTTAACCTGCTTTCAAGATTTGCTGGGCCAAAGTGTGTTACCATCGCATAATGCTCCTTTCCGAGTGTCAATGATTAAACTAATTGCAAATCCTGACTTTTATCACGGGAAGCAAGTGGTAGTACAAGGCTTTGCACATAATCAATTTGAAGATTGTGCGATATATTTTTCTAAAACTCATGCCGATTACTTAATGTCTTTCGATGCTTTATGGTTGGACTTTAGTGAAAAATTAGCTGATAGTGTTAAGCTAAGTGCGTATGATAAAAAATATGTTAGCGTGGTAGGAACATTTAATAAAGATAGGTTTGGACACATGGGAAGTTTTGCTGGAACCATTGAGAATATTATAAGTATTCGCGAATTAGAAAATTTGAATACCAGCAAAAAGAAAAGGAAATGATATAAGAGACGGATCATCTTTTAGCCATTGTTATGTGTGTTCACCAACAACGGAGAGTAGGCTAGGCCGTTGGTAGTAAAGAGCAAAAGCCCTCAATCGGTTCGCTGGTTGGGGGCTTTGTCTACGAAAGCAACCGTCTCCAGTTCATTCCCACCGCCGAAGGGCGCCTCATGCCGCCTTCCCTGGCAGACAATGGCGGGGCCTGGGCCTACGAGTACAGTTACAAAGACCACCTGGGCAACCTGCGCTTGAGCTTCCGTCCGGGCCGCAGCTACGTTTACAAGGCGACGATGGAAAGCAGCGAACCAGCCAAGGGCAACGGATGTTCAGCCATCTGACTGATGCCATCCGCGTGCCCAGCGGTTGCCTGGGCGGAGGCATTCGATTGACCAGCACCCAGCCGATGGGACCCATGCGCATCCTCAAAGTGCGGCGGGGAGACGTGATTACAGCCAAAGCCAAGGGCTGGTACAGCGCACCGGCCTCCAGCAACGGGGGAAGTGGTCTTCAGTTGTGGCTGCAAGCCGTGCCCGACGGCAACGTTCCCGGCCAGAGCGAGACGCGCCAAAGCCTGCCCTCCCTGCGGGTAGGACTGACCCTGAACCTTCCCAATGGAGTACCTGCCGACGCCCCCAAAGCCTACCTTCAGCTGCAAGCCTACGACGAGCAAGGCCAAACCGCCGGACAGCAGACCCGCTTTGTGGCCCAGCAGAACAGTTGCCTGAGCGATCTGCTCATTGATGACTACCGGGTGGAACAAGATGGCTACGTGCGCGTATACCTGGCCTCCGAGAGCGATGCCCCGGCCTTCTTCGACCAGTTGGAGATTAACCACCAGGAGGCGCTTATTACCCAGGAGAATCATTATTCACCTGCTGGACTAAACCTGGTCGGAATTAATAAGGTCGGTTCACCAGATCATAAGTACCGGTTTGGTGGCAAGGAGTTTCAGGAAGATTTAGGCTTGAATTGGAGTGACTTCGAGGCTCGCTTGCTGGATGGCCCCCGCTTTACCAGCATCGACCCCTTGGCGGAAAAATACTACTCTATCTCCCCTTATGCTTACGCCTTGAATAATCCGATGCGGATGATTGACCCAACCGGGATGGCAGTAGAAGACATTGCAGGAGGGGTGCGATACACGGGTGCCGATGCACAAAGTATGTTTGTTCAGGTGCAAAGACAATCTACTCATAATCAAATGATGGGCGATTTCAGGCAAATGAATGATGGTGGAGAAAGAAGGGGAGATGATCCTAAGAAGAGGGTAACTACTAATAAAAGTTCCAGTACTAAAAGTGAACAAGCTACGGTGTCCCCCACCCTTCCTTGGTGGTTATTAGCGGGTGAAATGATTGGTTCTGGGGCCAGTTGGATGGCCGGAGGGTTGATTGGTGCATTAAGTATGATAGTATCAGGAGATACTGACCATACACAAAAGCGAGAAGAGCGAGCATTTAAGTTATACAGAGGTGTTTCCGCTAACCATCCTGACTTACCAAATGCACTTTTAGGTAGAGCCGTGCCATGGGGCATAAAAGGAGGCCATAAAGATCCAGAGAGTCATGTTGGAGGTAACTTATATAGTATATTTACTTCTTGGAGTTTAACTAGAGCTGAAGCTAACACCCATGCCCTCAAAGAGGGCCCAGGAGGAGGAGTATTAGAAAAAGAATTTTACATGACTAAGGAAGGTGTCATTCCAGTAACGGGGGCTTGGTTCGATGATGAATTAGAGTATTTAGTGCCTGGTATTGTAACTGGTGCAGGAGTATCGTATCCTCATACTAAAATTAAGTAAATATGAAAAGTAATATTCCTATTGAAGGCAATCTGTCTGAAGATGAATCTGCATTATTTATTCATTTGATTCTTGTTAGTAATTTGGCATCAAAGGAGTTAAAAGATTTAATTAAACGGGATCAAGGTTTCTATTACTTTGACTCTTCAAAAGAATATATATTGAGTATTTATAATGCTAGATATGAAAGAATGATAGAAAAAAAGATCAACACTACACTGAAGCAAGATTTATATAATCTTGTTACAAAACTTATGGCTATACATTTTGATCGTATCCGGTTAACTTTTGTACGGACTGATGACAATCATACGTATTATATATTTACTGATTACATTTATAGTGAGCTAATAGGAATCTTGAAACTAATGACTTTTCCTTCGGATCGAATAGCAATTCCTACTGATTAGCGTATTGGTTGCTAAATACATAGAGAAGCAAGCAGGCTTCATTAGCGCTCGTTAGTGTTGAGTGCGCTACCGTTGTTATGTGTTTGACGTGCAGTTGAACTGCAACAGCGGAAAGTAGGCTAGGCCATTGGTTGATGTTTCCGGCCATTGGTAGTAAAGAGCAAAAGCCCCCAATCCTCTGGTTGGGGGCTTTGCCTAGGAAGGCAACCGGCTTCAGTTCATTCCCACTGCCGAAGGGCGCATCCTGCCCCCGGCTTTGGCTGACAACGGGGGAGCTTGGGCCTACGAGTACAGCTACAAAGACCACCTGGGCAACCTGCGCCTGAGCTTCCGTCCGGGCCGCAGTTACCGCTACGTGGCTACGATGGAGAGCAGCGAGCCAGCCAAAGGCAATGAAGAGCGGATGTTCAGTAACTTAAGTGATGCCATCCGTGTGCCCAACGGCTGCGTAGGAGGAGGTATTCGGCTGACCAGCACCCAGCCGATGGGATCCATGCGCATTCTCAAAGTCAGGCGGGGAGATATGATCACGGCTAAAGTGAAGGGCTGGTACAGCACACCGGCCTCCAGCAACGGGGGCAGTGGTCTTCAACTGTGGCTGCAAGCCGTGCCCGACGGCAACGTACCCGGCCAGAGCGAGACGCGCCAAAGCCTGCCTTCCCTGCGGGTAGGACTGACGCTGAACCTTCCCAATGGAGTACCTGCCGATGCCCCCAAAGCCTACCTCCAACTACAAGCCTACGACGAGCAGGGCCAGACCGCCGGACAGCAGACCCGCTTTGTGGCCCAGCAGAACAGTTGCCTGAGCGATCTGCTCATTGATGACTACCGGGTGGAACAAGATGGCTACGTGCGC
>JANMZB010000939.1:0-1166 GCA_031382725.1 Sphingobacteriaceae bacterium
TTATCATGCCGTACGAGAAGCTGTTGCAATGGGTGAGATTCTGATTGCCCATATAAGGACGGACTATAATATTGCAGATGTCATGACAAAAGTTTTACCTGGAGGGGAGAGAAGAGACAAATTAATCGCAGGAATGTTATAGGACATTACTTAGCTTTGCAGCAGGTCAACAGGTTTACAAAGGTTTCCTCAGGACACAATTCGTTCTGAAATTATCCTCCTGTGCAAGCAAGAAAACAGTACAAGTACATATTATGAGATTGATAATTTTCAGTTAGTATGTCGATTAAAACGGATCCTATCAGAATGCACCTTCATTAATCCAAGTCCTAGCGAATAACTGCAACATCTGGAATTCAGTCAAACAATGGTAATATCCATCACCAGAATCATTTGTTGCAAGCCAATAATAAAAGACATTATCCGAGGTTAATGTCAAAGATAAATTCGCTTGAGCGCTAACCATACCCCACTTGATACGAGGGGGGTTAATAAGTTGGAACCATCCACCACCAACATGCTTCACCATCTCAACATTTGGATATCGTGGACGCGCGTAACCGTTCCACTGCGTAATCCATTTCGATTCCTCCTTCGTCATCGCCCCGATCATCGTCAAACATTCGACTGCGGTATCCATCGGCTGAGTAGGAGAAATGATGCGACCATCGACTGGCACAGCAGAGTAAAGCCTTAATCCAAGTGTCATCGTTGGACGTCCGGCTGCTACCGGAGCTTCTGTCAACTGAAGTACAGTTGGATGCTCAATGGTCAACGACTCCTCTGGCTCCAACACATCAGCCACCTCCTCCTGTTGATTGCTGAATAATGATGGACCATTCTCATCATCGCTTGTCGTGTCTTCCATTAACGGCCTCACCCTTACAGTGGCAAGACCCACCCGCGGAGCCTTTCCTCCAGTCTTAACATGAACAGCAAAAAAGAATGGAGACAATTGAGTACAAACTCATGGAGATATGATGCAAACAGTGCAACATAATCAACTTACTGACATACGAGGCGTAAAACGTTTCATCCTTCACAACGTGCTAATTTCATGCAAATAATGAAGAAAATGAAAAATAATGATTTTTCACTGCAAAAGCAGCATGTAAAAACCTACCATAACAAAACATCATCAATTTTGAAGCTCCTACCTCTCCTGG
>JANMZB010000945.1:0-1107 GCA_031382725.1 Sphingobacteriaceae bacterium
AACCGGAAACGGTTCCGGGGGTTCGAATCCCTCTCTCTCTGCTTTTTCACGTTGGTGAATTTCAAATCCTTTTGAATTGCTGAGAATCGAAGATTCTTCTTTCAAAAGGATTTACTTTTTTTCAACTTTTTTCGTTAAATGTTTCAGTATTGTTTCAGTGACCTAAACCCTGTTTCAGTAATGAAAGAAAATCTCTCTATTAAGTTCTTCCTTTTAGAAAAAGGCGAAGAATCTACCTCCTCAAAATTGTTCTTGAGAATCACTGCCGATCGAAAGAAAGCAGAATTATATCTGGGCTATTCTATAAACCCGAATGATTGGGATGCTCCAAAACAACGTTCTAAAAAAAATAAAGGACTCAATGAAGAACTACTCCGCTTTTTTTATTCGAAATTTTAGGCTTCAAAATTACAAAATTTAAATGTCCCTTTACCTATAGGTTTTCTTCATTAAGGATCCTTTAACCTAAATTTCTCTAAGGAAAAATAGTAGTTTTTGACTAATAAAATTACTTTTCCCTTTCGACAAATAATTATTCACAGTGAGGATATTAATGCATACTATAGCACACATTTTAAATCAACTCTCAAAAAAAATGGATGAACCAAGAAACTGGCTCACCCATTTTAATTAAAACGCTCGTGATTTAATACTTGATTTTCTCAAGTCTTGTGCTCACTTTTTTCTCTTTTTTAAAATATTCACTTACCCAAATATAACCGTTCTTGGCTCTTCCTACACGATAATCCGATGATTTTCTGTTTAAATCAGTTTTGTCCACAGTAAATGTTTTTTCCGGCGTAAATACAATAGCTCCCAAAACATTTCTGCCTTTTTCGCCTTTGTCTTTATCGTAATTTATATACGTAACCATAAAAGTATTTTTATCGGTAAACACTTGAGTGTAGCTATAGTCGAACCAGCCATATGTTTTGCCATAGTAAGCAAGCAATTTGGCACCTACCCATTCGGAACCGGCTGGCAACAAATGAAAATGCGGATCCTTTTCAAAAATGTTTAAGGATTTTAACTCAAGATTTGAATCAAAACGAAATATAACCATGTCCATAACTTCTAACTGTACAGTGGCTGTATTACCTCTTCCAC
>JANMZB010000003.1:0-1099 GCA_031382725.1 Sphingobacteriaceae bacterium
TTCCATCTCTCCAATCACCATCCAGGCTTCCCAGTTATTTTCAAGGATTAAAAATGTAATTGCTTCATCGCTTACACTGCAGTAGTCACTGAAAGGTTTTGCGTAACATGAATTCTTATATAAACCCATACCAATTACACACGGAATGAATTTTTCACAAAACATACGATACGCAACATAGTTACTTCGTCCCATCTTATATTGATCTAGTGTCAAAAGTGTTCGGTCCACGACCAGAGCTAAGAAAATATATAAGACATCAGTGATTACAAAATCAAACAACTTGCATTTTAAATTAAATCATAAAACATAACTTACATAGAAAAGCTCGTTTCAGACTCTGCGTAGCTCCGGATCTTGCAATCTGCATCGCTACAAACACATCCTTTTTCACCATCCCCCATTTGACTTCACGCTCATTATCTGTTAATAACGAGTAACCAAAATGATCAAGCATACACTCGGCGAAATTACTGGAATGATGATAATCATTGTCTGTCAGTACTTTAAAATGTTTCCAACCTGATCTTCTTGTAATCCGTTTTATTTCATCGCGGAAATGTTCGTCCGAATCCATAATACCAATACTTTCACAATGACGAGTGTAATTTGTTACTAATGCTGATTGTTCCATCGCATTATTCTTATTACTCATTTCCATCACATCGGATTGATACTCTCCAATATCATCATCGTTTTCCACCTGGTCAGACAAATTTCTTGAGACTCGACACATATTGTTAGATTGCTCGTATGGCTTCTCTGAAATCATTCCTTCAACCATATTGTCTTTATCAGACTTCCCAACATTGGTAAGAATGTTGTCGTCGTCATCATCATTGTCACTACTACTACTAGTACTAGAACTCGCTGGATCACCATTTCCCAAATAATCATAATTCCTGTATGCAACTTCTTTATTCAACGCCGCTTTAGCTGTTGCAACTGCAGCGAAACCATTCAACAACTCAACACATGGCGCCGCAGATTGAGCCAAACCACAAACTACATTACCTTTATTATGACGTTTTGTTGTGTCCAATACCACATTCTCTTTCTCAAAAACAAGAGCATTTGCAGCACTTCGTTTTCGAATTGA
>JANMZB010000016.1:0-1435 GCA_031382725.1 Sphingobacteriaceae bacterium
TATGGATTTTACAAAACACACCATTACACGACACATCTAACATTTCCTTACTTAGATTCAATGCATGCTGACAATTACTGTCAAATATGTAATTTTCACGAATACATACTGCATGCCCGATGTCAGCATCTTCTGTCCACAAAGACACGAACATAAATTCATCTTTTTCAAACTTATATTGCAATACGTTCAACGATTTGGACAGAGCCACGCAATTGTACTTTCTATTAAAATTTCTCATGCCCTTCGATGAACGTATATAACCCACAATCGATTGCATTACTTTATTTGGCTTTTTGACAAAAATTTCATTATAGAATACATCTTTGAAATCTTGGAGAAGACTGGCTTTGATCTCATATCCAAAGTGATGCATAATACTTGATAAAGAGCTAAAGGCGCAGGTTTTTTCCCCATTTTGCAAATAGTGTAAAGTCGGATTGCCTCTCGCTATGTAACGTGTTGGAATTTTATTTGTATCTCCGGGAGGCACATTCAAATAACAAATTTTGTCCCCTCTATTCGCTTCCACCAAATGTAGTAGAAAACTCTCATGAAAGTTTTCCTTCACCCAGTCTTCAGTTAAAATTTCTTTCACAACACGTCCACTTGGGTACTTGGTCAGACCTGTTAAACGATTGTTTCGTTTACTGTATGCGATTGAGGAGATGAATCCAGCTGCATCATTACTGTAGTAATTCCATTCCGTAACCAAGAAATAGTAACTGCTGTTTTTGTAGTACTGGCCAAACTCCATTTCATTCAAATTGAGATCGAAATCACTTTTATCAAGCACATGATCTTCGTGCAATTTTTTATTAATACGATCTTTTCTGAAGATACGAAGACAATCGCGCAGTTGTTCTTTATATTCCTCATCACTACACCAACCTAAAATGTTTTGCATTATTTCTGCGGTAATTGGTGAATACTGATGGACAGTTGCTTCTTCATCCCCACAATATATATACCATTTTGTTCTTTCTTCAACTATTTTCCTATTTTTTATTCCATACGTAATGTCGATTCTTATCCATTTGATGTGGTTGGCTGGATTCTTATCATTTATGAATTTCGTAGCGGTTATGTTGTGTTGCTGCATATAAACATTTTGACCAGATGTTACAACTAAAGAGTTATCATCGATGGCAATCCATTCCGAGTTGAGGTAATGTTCTTCTATCTTTTCCACAAATTCGTCAAAAACATTTTGTCGTATGAATTGGGCAACAACATTTTTTTCAATTCGCAATCCAGCATCATCGATCAATACAATGCTGTAAAGATTGTGTTGAATTTTCCTCACGTGTTTTATGGAATCAATTGGAAGAGTTAACGCTTTGTTCTGAATTTGATAACGTAAATAATCCAAATCGGCTTTCTTTTCCATCCAATCATGAAGAATAGTAGCTGGAATCAAATCTGGATCTTCATT
>JANMZB010000039.1:0-2656 GCA_031382725.1 Sphingobacteriaceae bacterium
CCAATTCCCAACCCGAAGCAATATCTACAATTACTCCGACGGCCGATACTACTTTAGACAACACCAACAATAGAAATGATATGCTGACTACAACTGATAAGAAAACTACTCGACTAACGGCAACAGTTACTCGAGAAGGCAGGGTAATGTGTCATCGTTTCCCCATTTCTTTTATTTCACATGTGAACAACACCAATGTGAAAACACGGGCTGATACCACTTTATCATGTGATGGGTACAATGACGTTTACCCGGAATCATCCATTCCAACTAAATTCCAAAAGTTAATTATGGAATATTCCAGAATTGGGTATAATCGGTTAATAACTGGATCTCATCTGGATGACGAACCTAACCCATCAATAATGCGACCCTTTGGTGGAATTGAAGAGTATCAAATTGTAGACGAATCCATGTGTACCTATGAAGATCTCAGAGACGGTGACAAGTTTCTAAATGATCAAATACAATTCGAGACACCGGATCACCAGAAGGAATGGCAGAAGTTCATTTATAGTAACTGTCAACAGAATTATGATACAGCAAAAAGATCAGTTGAAAAGGCATACAAAGACGATCTAGATGAAGCTAAATCAAATTACACTCTAGTTGACCGAAAGATCCGCAAAATTCGCGAAAACAAACGTCTTAGAAATGAAGACGTCAATATGATACCAGAACATATACTTCGTGAATGGATGGATAATAAAGTCAAATATGAATTGTTGAAGTCAGAAATAAATAACAAACCCCTCTATCTTCCGTTCAGTGCAATGTCATCGGTCAGGAAAATTCAAGATGATGAGTATGGTGTAATTATTTCACACGTTGATGGAACAAAATTGGAAAAAAAGGTAACACGTAAATTTATGGACGAACATTTTCTACAGGAATACATTGACAGTGTTGATCAACTTTTTTTACAATCCGAATGGACCGATATTGATCCGAAGTCTAAGTCTGTTTCCCTACAGAATCATAATTTTATTGAGGAACATAGTACATGTTCACAAAAATATATGAAAGACGATAATGAAAGAAATCTGATCAAATGGATACGTATTACAGTCATTTATGCAATAAAAAAAAGGAAAATTGTTAGTGAGTCAACGAAATGGCATGTTTGTTGTGGTAAAGATAACAATAAAACGCACCAATATTCACCAATAACTGATGAAGTGATTTCGGAAATATTGGGTTGGGTTGCAGACGATGTTTATTCTGGATTGCTAGACGAGTGTTTGCGGATATTCAAACTTGATAGAAAAGAGAACAAAAAATCCGATGAGCATGTCATGGATGTAAAGGATGTTGAATTTCAACATAAAGAAATACCATTTGGGGAACTATATAAAATTGTTCCGTACTATTTTTATGTTGAAGATGACAAATACTACAGTAACGACGCTACTGGATTCATTACATCAATATCTTATAGCAAAAAGAAACAACAATTCTCTGGATTAGTAAAATATCCAAGTGGAGGTGTTGTTAAGGAAATATTGACAGAAGATTGGGTGAAAGAGAACTTTCAACCTGCAGTTGTGACGCATTTTATGGATTCAAATGCAGGAGATAAAATTCGGTATCTGAACGTTCCCCCAGGTGACTCCAACGACATTCCTGACGAGTATGTGATTTGCGATAATCCTACAATAATGTACATGCAAAAAAAAGAAAAAACATGTGCGTTTAGTTCATTATCAAGTATTATTCATCATTTCGGGTATGAAAAAGAGGCGGGTCATTTACAAGAGTTCAAAGAAATTTTTTATCGTGAAATTTTCCATACCAAGCCAAACAAAGTCATGCAGTCAATCGCTGAACACATTACCTCATCCAAAGAGATGAAAAAATTCAATCGCAATTACAAATGTATTTCCCTGAAAAAATCATTTGACATACTCAACTACCAATTCCTGAAAGGAGAATTTGTATTTGTATCATTGTGGGCGGCAGATGGAGATATAGGTCATGCGGTGTGCATATGTGAAAATTTAATATTTGACAGTAATTGCGCACATGCATTGAATTTGAGCAAAGAGACTTTAGATGTATCTTGTAACGGTGAATTTTGCAAAATACACACGGGTTACTTATTTCATGCGCGGTCAATGGACAAAAATGAGATTCATGCAAATCTATTAAAAGCCATGTAAGTATTTATTGAGAATTACGATAATTAATAATCATGTCATTGTGGACTAACCCTTAATTATTTCAGCCTTCCTTAAACACAACGAGTTGCTTCTGGAATATTGTATATTTGTATATTGTTCATATAATGTGAACATTTACTACATTTTGGATAACCACATGAGTGGAATAAATAAATGTTTGAAAACGGTAAGTAAATATTAAGTCGTTTAAACATGTATATCTTGCAAGAATCAATCTAATCGTTTAAAATTTTTTAGATTTTTTATACTACCGAACCTTTGTATTGGGCAATACTACCGAGGAATCATTGTACCTTGCTGTTTTATTTTTATTTTCTGCATATTTTTTGATAAAATCAAATTAGTTGTGCATTATTTGGTCCTTATCGTATCAGTGTCAATGACCTGTTACCGTTAATTGGATTACAAATTTTATGTACAAGGTTTGATACATTGATTAGTTGAACATTACCGCCGTCTATATCGTATCTGTGTCA